>DASZVW010001017.1:0-7783 GCA_035546895.1 Polyangia bacterium | reverse complement strand
TCGAGCGCGCCGAGCTCGGTGCGCACGCCGTCGGCCGCCCGCAGCGCCGCGGCCTGCGCCTCGTCGGTCAGCCGCTCCCCTAGCCGGGCGCGCTCGAGGCGCGCCAAGGCGACGGCCGCCGCCGCGGTCGTGGCCAGGATCGCGAGGGCCGCCATGAGCGCCCCCGCCCGGGTCTTCTGCCGTCCCATCACTCCGCCCCTGATCTACTGTGCTCAGTAGCCCAGCTGCGGTTGTCTCTTGTGTCCGTATTTGTCTGGAACGAAGGGGCTCGGGCGCTTGTCGCCCCCGACGGAGACGGCCACGTCGCGCGCCCCCTCGGGGCCGACGGTGATTGGCTTACGGGTGATGGTGGAGGCGGCCTCGTGCCAGGCCGAGAGCTCGTAGCGCCCGGGCGGCACTCCATGAACCAGGAAGCTCCCCGAGGCCTGCGCCTTGGCGTAGAACGGCGAGTCGACCACCAGCACGTAGGCGTTCATCGTCGAGTGGATGTTGCACAGCAGCTCGACCACGCCGGGGTGGGTGAAGGTCTTGGTGTAGGTGGCGCCGGTGGCGCGGATGCCGGCGTCGAACTCGTTCGGCTTGGCGATGGAAAACACGTTGTGATAGATGCGGTCGTCGTTGCGGAACTGCACGGTGGTCCCCACGGGGACGGCCAGCACGTGCGGCAGGAAGGTCTTGTCGCGCTGGGTGACGATCTGGTTCGCCGCCGGCGCGGGGCGCGGGTGGGGGCCGTCGAGGCGGCGCAGCCAGATCACCGTGCCGCCGGGGCCGATCTGGCCGCCGCCGCTGACGGTGCCGCTGACGGTCACGGTGGCCCGGCCGTGGTGCTCGTGGCCGCCGTGCGCGCTCTCCTCGGGCGCCGGCTTCTCCTCGGCCTCGGGCGCCGCCGCCGGCTCCGGCTCGGGGCGCGGCGGCTCGACGTGCGCGCCCGGCTTGCCGGCCTTGGCGCGCGCGTCGTCGAGGAACGGCGCCACCGCCCGCTCGACCTGCGGGTCGAGGCCCGGCATCCGCAGCAGCGTCTCCCACTTGTCGATGGCGGTGGTGTAGTCGCCGCGCTGGTAGGCCAGCTTGCCGCCCGCCATCAGGTTGAAGATGAGGTACTGGCGCTCGGTGGCCGACTTGAAGCCGATGTCCTGCGGCGTCTTCACCGGCAGCGGCAGCGGCAGGTCGTCGCCCAGCCACCGGGCCTCGGGGCCGGCCGCCCGCGCGGCGCGCCCGCCGCCCAGGGCGAGGCCGAGCGCCAGCGCCGCGCCGATCCAGCTCTTGTTGTTGGTCATCCGCATGGAGGTTCCTCGTTGGCCCTCACCAGGTCCAGACCGCCGACGAGGTGAAGACGTTGTTGGCGACCTGGGGCGCGCCGGAGAGCTCCCGGTTCACCAGATACTCGGCCTTGAGCTGCAGGTTCTCGCCGATCCCCACGTTCACGCCGCCGGTGATCCGGTCCTCGGTCAGGACGGCCCCCATCGAGTCCGGGAACTGGGCGTGCCGCTGCTCGTAGCGCCCGTAGAGCGTGAGGCGGAACGGATCGATCGACAGCGGGAGCGTCTCGGCCGCCTGGACCCAGAAGCCGTGCGCGTAGAACTCGGCGATCTCGGGGTAGGCGCCGCTGCCGGCCAGCTTGGCCGGGTTCGTGGCGGCGCCGATCTCGCCGGCGTCCTCCTCCTCGATGTGGACGTACTCGCCCGACAGCACCAGCGTGGGGGCGACGATCCGGAGGTCGAACCCGTACAGCGTCTCCGGGATGTCGGGGGAGAGCGTCTGGTCGTTGCGCGGCCCGGTCTCGAAGCTGCCGCCGACCTTGACCGAGACGCGCGGCAGGTTCAGCTCGTAGCCGAGCCGGCCCGAGAGGATCGGCCGGCCGGTCAGGCTGCGCGAGGGCCCCTGCAGCGCCTCCACGAAGGTGCCGCTGTTGGTGGCCGCCACGTTGAGGCTGACCGCCGAGGCGGCGGGGATGATCTGGTAGCGGTAGAAGACCTTGAGGCCGGTCGACTGCCCGGTGGTGTAACGGGAGACCAGCGACGGCGTGACGCCGACGCGGAAGTTCGCCTCGTTGTCCAGGTACTCGATCCCGAACACGGAGTCGAACTTGCCGAGGCTGATCGACAGCTCCGCGCTCGGCAGCGGGCTGATCTTGCCGAACGCCTGCTCGAGGAAGAGCCGCGTGTACTCGCCCGCGGGGAAGCCCTCGCTGGTGTCGGGCGTGGGCGGGGTGGTCGTCGGGATGGAGTCGTAGAGGCGGGGCAACACCTGGAGCCGGGTGAAGATCATGACCGGGAGCTCGGGCGCGGTGTAACGAAGATCGACGTCCGCGGTGTTGATGAGGAAGGACGGTTTTCCGCCGATGTTCGCCGAGCGCGGCAGGAATCCCCCGATCCTGGTGCCGGGCGGCGCCGCGATCGAGGCCGCCTCGCCGCGCGAGTTCACGGCCGGCGCGAACGGGTCGACGTAGTAGTCGGCGGGCTGGGTCGGATCGGGGGGGATGTACGAGGCGGGGAAGCTGGTGCCGTTCCCCTGCGCCTTGGCGAACCCCACGTCGACGTAGCCGGTGACGACCAGCGGCGGGACGTTGGAGGGGGGCGGGGGCGTCACCTCCTCGGGCGGCTCGAGCGCCGGCGGCGCCTCCTCGGCGGGCGGCGGCGCGGCCAGGTTGAGCGCGGGGGCGGCTGGCGGCGTGGCGGCGGGGGCCGCCGCGGCGGGGACCGGCAGCGCCGCCAGGGCCGCCAGCGCCGAGAGCCCGCCGAGCCTCGCGCGGAATCCGCGGCGCTCCGGGCCCAGGTGTCGCCTCTTTTGTCTATCCGGGAGCATGGCCTCGACGGCCGAGGGGAGAGGAGCGGCTCATGCTAGCAGAACGTCAGTCGGCGCACGTAGTTTCCGGAATGTGATGGGGTGTCCGGCGCGCGGCGGACAGGCTCACCGGTCGGGCGGAACGACCGCGCGATCGACGGACAAAGGCGGCGGGAATCGGCCGCGGGCGGCGGGAATCAGCCGCGGGCGGCGCGCGGGAGCGGCGCCTGCCCGGCGGCGGGATCCACGGCCTGGGTGAGCTCGCCGATCACCTTGCGGAGCGTGGCGGTGAGGCGCGCCTTGAAGTCGAGCGGGAGGGCCGCCAGCGCGGCGGGCGGCTCGAGCAGCCGCTTGATCAGGCGGTCCCGCAGCGAGCGGCCCCGCTCGGTCACGCAGAGCAGCTTGACCCGCCGGTCGTGGTCGGCCCCGCGGCGGGCGATGAGGCCGCGCGACTCCAGCTTGTCGACGATCCCGGTGACGTTGGAGGCGTCGCAGGCGAGCGCGTCGGCCAGCGTGCTCATCGGCAGCGGGCGGTCGAGGCTGCGCAGCGCCATCCCCTGCGAGGGGGTGAGATCGAGCTCCTCGCAGACGGCGCTCCACCAGTCCCGCACGCTGAAGCAGAGGGCGATGACCGTCGCCCACGACTCCTCCGGCCGGGCCTCGGCCCGGGCGGCGGGGGGGAGAGTTTTCCGCAAGGTCATGAATGCATATTGTCCACTGTTTTGATGGTTGACAAGGTCAAATATCGTCGTATACGAGTACATCCCAACCCCGACCGTTTGCCAGCGACGGAAAAACCGATGGAACAGCCGACGAGAGAGACCACCACGCCGATCCGGGCCGCCGCCCGGGCCCTCCTGATCGCGCTGCCGATCGCCGCCGCCGGGCTCGCCGGCTGCGGGCGCTCCGCCGCCACCCCCGCGGCCGCGGCCGACGCCGAGGCGGCGCCGATCGCCGTCAAGCTGGTCCCCGCCCAGGTGGTGAAGACGCCGCGGGTGGTGACGATGTCCGGCTCGCTCATCGGCGCCGAGGAGGCGGACGTGGCGGCCGGCGCGGCCGGCAAGGTGCTCGCCACCTACGTCGAGCGCGGCTCGCTGGTGAAGAAGGGGGCCGTCCTGGCGCGGCTCGACGCCCGCGCGGTCAGCGCGCAGGCGGCGCAGGCGGCCGCCGACGCCGAGTCGGCCAAGGTGCAGGCGGCGCAGGCGCAGCTCGACTGTGGCCGGGTCGAGCGCCTCAACGAGAAGGGGGCCATCTCCAAGGCCGACTACGACAAGACGCGCACCCAGTGCCAGGCCAGCAAGTGGTCGGTCGAGGCCGCCGAGGCCCGCAAGACGCTGACCGCCGAGGCGCTGCACGACACCGAGATCCGCGCCCCGTTCTCCGGCGAGGTGGTCGAGCGGGCGGTCACCGCCGGGGAGTACGTGCGGGTGGAGACCCGGGTGGTCACCCTGGTCAACACCGACTCGCTGCGCGTCGAGATCACCGTCCCCGAGGCCGACGTGGCGCTGGTCAAGCAGGGGATGCAGGTCGACTTCCGGACCGCGGGCGGCGGCGACGGCCGGGTCTTCCACGGCAAGATCCGCTACGTGGGGCCGGCGGTGCGCAAGCAGAGCCGCGACTCGGTGGTGGAGGCGGTGTTCGCCAACGACGACCACGACCTGCGGCCGGGGATGTTCGTCACCGCGCGGCTGGCGGTCGGCGAGGAGGAGCTGCCGGCGGTCCCCTCGAGCGCGGTGCGCGCCGACGGCAACCTGCGCCACGTGTTCGTCGACGTGAGCGGGCGCCTGGAGGACCGGCTGGTCCAGGCGGCCGAGCCGGTCGGCAAGGAGACCCCCATCGTGAGCGGCCTCAAGGCGGGCGAGCAGGTGGTGGCCGAGTTGACCCCCGACGTGCGCGACGGCGCCAAGGTCAACGCGCGCGAGAGCGCGCGGGGACAGTAGAGGCCCGCCATGCAGTGGCTCGCCTCGGTCTGCGTCCGGCGCCCCGTCTTCGCGACGGTGCTGATCCTGTTCATCGTGGTGGTCGGCTTCATCGGCTACAAGCAGCTCAACGTCGACCGCTTCCCCAACGTCGACCTCCCGGTCGTCCAGGTGATCACCACGCTCCCCGGCGCCGCGCCGGAGGAGATCGCCACCGAGCTCTCGGACAAGATCGAAGAGGCGATCAACACCATCAACGGCATCGACGAGCTCCGCTCGGTGTCGACCGAAGGGGTCTCGCAGGTCATCGTCAGCTTTCAGCTCAACAAGGACGTCAACGTCGCCGCGCAGGAGGTGCGCGAGCACGTCTCGACGATCCTGAACGACCTGCCCGAGGGGACCAAGAGCCCGGAGATCAGCAAGCTCGACCCCGACGCGGCGCCGGTGCTGTTCCTGGCGCTGGAGTCGACGCGGCCGATCCGCGAGGTGACCGAGTACGCCGACCACGAGATCCGCGAGGCGCTGGAGAACGTCTCGGGCGTCGGCCAGGTCTCGATCGTGGGCGGGCGCAAGCGGCAGATCCAGGTGGTGCTCGATCCCGAGCGGCTGCGGGCGGCCTCGCTCACGGCGGTCGACGTGCAGCGGGCCATCGTGAGCCAGAACGTCACCACGCCGGGCGGCACCGTCGACACGGGGCCCTCGCTGCTCACCTTCCGGGTGAGCGGGCGGGTGCCGAGCGCGGCGGCCGCGGGCGAGATCGTCATCCGCAACGTCGACAACCACCCGATCATGGTCCGCGACGTCGGCCAGGTCATCGACGGCCAGGAGGAGGCGGCCACCGCCGCCAGCATCGCCGGCAAGGAGGCGGTGGTCCTCTCCATCCGCAAGCAGTCGGGCGAGAACAGCGTGGCCGTCGTCGACGCCATCCACGAGCGCATGCAGCAGCTCATCCCCACGCTCCCTTCCGGCTACCGGCTGGAGGTCATCCGCGACAACACGGAGACCACCCGCACCAGCGTGGACGCGGTGAAGGAGCACCTGATCCTGGGCTCCATCCTGGCCGCGCTGGTGGTGCTGCTCTTCCTGGGGCACGTGCGCAGCACGATCATCGCCGCGCTGGCCATCCCCACCTCCATCATCGGGACCTTCCTGCTCATGTGGCTGATGGGGTTCACGCTGAACACCATCTCGCTGCTGGCGCTGGCGCTGGCGGTCGGCATCGTCATCGACGACGCCATCGTCGTGCTGGAGAACATCTTCCGCTTCATCGACGAGAAGAAGATCCGCCCGATGCCGGCGGCGATCTACGCCACCAAGGAGATCGGCCTGGCGGTCCTGGCGACCACGCTGTCGCTGCTGGCGGTCTTCTTGCCCGTCGCCTTCATGAACAGCATCCCGGGGCGCTTCCTGCGCAGCTTCGGGTTGACCATGGGGGCGGCCATCGCCATCTCGCTGTTCGTCAGCTTCACCTTGACGCCGATGTTGTCGTCGCGCTGGCTCAAGCTCGACACCCGCCCGGAGAGCGAGCGGACGAAGACCGTGCTGGAGCGGCTGGTCGACTGGTTCTACCGGCCGGTCGAGCGGCTCTACATGAAGGTGCTGGCGTTCGTCATGCGCCACCGCTGGATCGTGGTGATCGCGGCGGTGGCGTCGATCGTGGCCATCGGCCCGCTGGCCAAGGCGGTCCCCAAGGGGTTTCTCCCCAAGAACGACGAGGCCCAGTTCGAGATCAGCGTGCGCACCCCCGAGGGGACCAGCCTGGCCGCCACCAGCATGGCCGCCGAGCGGATCGCGCGCGAGGTCCGCACCTGGCCCGAGGTCTCGACGACGCTGGTGACCATCGGTGACAACAGCCAGCAGACGCCCAACCTGGCCTCGATCTTCGTGCGCCTCCTGCCGCCCGACGCGCGCAAGGCGTCGCAGGACGAGCTGCAGAACCGGGTGCGCAGCCAGATCGTCCCCAAGCAGCCGAAGGACTACCGGATCAGCGCCTCGGCGGTGGCGGCGTTCGGGGGCGGCACCTTCAGCACCGCGACCGTCCAGTACATCCTCACCGGCCCCGACTTGAACGGCGTGATCAAGTACTCGAAGGAGGTGGTCGACAAGCTGAAGGCGATCCCGGGCGCGGTCGACGTCGACACCACGCTGGTGACCGGCAACCCCGAGCTGGTGGCCACGGTCAACCGGCGCAAGGCGGCCGATCTGGGCGTCAACGTCGCCGACGTGGCGACGGCGTCGCAGCTCCTGATCGGCGGCGTCAAGGTGTCGCGCTATGAGGAGGCCGGGCGGGAGTACGACATCCTGGTCCGCGCCGACGAGAACTTCCGCAACAGCCCCGACGCGCTCGCCCAGCTGACGGTGCCGTCGGCGCGCCTCGGCGCCGTGCCGCTCATGGACGTCGTCGATCTCAAACGCGCCGAAGGTCCGTCGAAGATCGACCGCTACGCGCGCCAGGTGCAGGTGACGTTCCTGGCCAACACCGCGCCGGGCGTGGGCGCCGGCGAGGTGGGCGCCGCGCTCGAGAAGGCGGTCAAGCAGCTGAACATCCCGCCGCAGTTCCGCTTCGTGCCGTTCGGGCAGTCGAAGGAGATCGCCCGCACCGGCAAGGCCTTCATCATCGCCTTCGGGATGTCGTTCATCTTCATGTATCTCATCCTGGCGGCGCAGTTCGAGTCGTGGCTGCACCCCATCACCATCCTCCTGGCGCTTCCGCTGACGGTCCCGTTCGCGCTGGTGTCGCTGGTGATGCTGGGGCAGTCGCTCGACATCTTCACCATGCTGGGCGTGCTGGTGCTGTTCGGCGTGGTGAAGAAGAACTCCATCCTCCAGATCGACCACATCAACCAGCTGCGCGCCCAGGGGCACTCCCGGCTCGACGCCATCCTGCACGGCAACCGCGACCGTCTGCGCCCCATCTTGATGACCACCATGGCCTTCGTGGCCGGCATGCTGCCGCTCTTGACCGCCAAGGGGATCGGCGCCGAGTTCAACCGCGCCACCGCCGGCCCGGTGGTGGGCGGGCAGATCCTCTCGCTGCTGCTCACGCTGCTGGCCACCCCGGTCGCCTACTCGCTGTTCGA
>DASZVW010001016.1:0-2885 GCA_035546895.1 Polyangia bacterium | reverse complement strand
ACGCCTATCCGCATGCCCGACCACCTCGCCCAGCCGCGCGACGTACTCCACGAACCGATCTTCTGTGGCCAGCTTTCTTGCCATGCCCCCAATCTCGGGCAACCATAGCAAGGGTCAAATTATTAACACAGTAGTACTAGGGGGTGGAACTGGGGAACTCCCCGCCGCGCGCGGATCAGGCGGGCTGGTGGCGGTCGATGCGGGGCGTCTCCTTGGCGGCGGCCGCGGCGTCGTCGCGCGCGTCCTTCAGCAGCCGCGCCTTCCGATCTTCGTACTCCTCGGTGGTGAGCTCGCCGGCCGCGTAGCGGCGCCGCAGGATGGAGAGCGGGTCGTCGTAGCGGCGCGCGTTGATCCGCCGGACCGGCGTGGCGAGCGAGAAGAAGACGGCGATCAGCGCGATCCAGAAGATCCACCAGAGGAAGCTCATTCCCCAAAATGACCAGTAGTACATGGCCGGGCACCTCCTTCGTTCGTTCCACCCCGGCCGGGCCGCGTGGCCCCGGCGGGGTCAGGTCAGCTCTGCAGCGTGGCGCCGGGGGCGGGCGGGGAAGAGATCGTCCGCTCGAGGCCGGCGAACCCTTCCGTGACGGCGTCGGCGCGCTGGCCCGCCTCGACCGCGCGGACATCGCAAGCGTCGACGCGGGTCATCTGCAGGCTGACGATCCGCGCCGGGATCTGCTCGAGCGTCCGCAGGAGCTCCTCCGCCGTGCGCAGCGCCGCGCTCCGCCGGGCGCCCAGCGTCCCCAGGGTGTCGAGGTGCTCCCGGCAGCGCCGGAGCAGGCGTTGAAGACCGTCACGCGTCGCCGCGTCCTTCGCCCGCTCGCGGTCCTGGTCGAGACGGATCACCTCCGCCTGGAGCCCGGTCGACGGCGCCGAGCTCAAGAACCGGCCGAGATATTCGATGCGGGCCGCCAGGATGATCACGTCCCGTTCGATCTGCGGGACCTCCTGGACCAGCCCCCCGACGGCGAAGGCAGAACCGGAGGGGCCGGCCAGCGCCGCGTTCTCGATCGCCCAGCGCACGCGCTCGAGGCGCTCGACCAGCCGCCGGGCGTCCTGGTCCGCGAACGACATCGGCGAAGGGAGCGCGATCGGCCGCTCGCGGGACTCACGAAAGGCGCCCTGGCGGGTGCGCCCGCCCAGCAGCGCGATCGCGAACCGCAGGGTGTAGGTGAGGGGGATCGCCAGCAGGAAGGCGGAGAGGCCGGTGAGGCAGGCCCCCGCCACGGCCAGGGCCGCGATGACCGCCGCTCGGGGATCCCGAATCGCCGCCCGGGCGGCGGCCGCAAGCCAGAGGCGGGTGGCGCCCTCGTGCGCGGACGTGTCTCCGACCAGATCTCGTTCGAGCCAACCGTTGCGCCTCATCGTTGCACCTCCTCGGATTCTGCCGCTGTTTGAGAGTCTGTTGTCGGAACCCGCGCCCGCAACGGGGCCCCCCCCGTTCCCGGGCGAGAATTGGAAAGGCTGCTTCCGCTTGCTGCGACCCTCGCGGCCGTCATATTGAAGACGAGAGACGCGTCCGAACGCACGGATGGGCGCGGCATCAAATCAGGCAATAGACCTGATTGAGGCCGTCCGGAGACTTCGGCACTCTCCGCCCGCGAGGTGAGGGCATGCGCGAGACGGTCTTCGTCGTGGAGCGCGATCCGGACGTGCGGGCGGCGCTGGGCGAGCTCCTCGAAGTGGAGGGGAAGCGGCCGATCCTGTTTCGTGGCGCGCAAGAGGCGGCCGCGTCGTTCACCAGCGAGCGCCCGTCCTTGTGCGTGGTCGACGCGCTCGGCGGCGCCGAGGCCCTGATCGCGATCCGGGAGCCGGGGGCGGCGGGCCCCATCCCGGTGGTGGTGTTCACGGGCTGGGCGAGCGTGGCGGGCCCCGGCAGCCGGATCGCGATCGTCGACAAACCGGACATCGCCGGATTGCTGGCGACCATCGACCGGGCCCTGGCGGCGCGCGCCGACTCGTTCGACTGAGATCCTGGGGAGCGCCACCGACGGCAGCGTCGCGGGCGGCCTTCGTTTTCCGCACTATTCCCGATTCGTCGGCCGCGGCGCGAGGCTTACGTGAACGGGGCAAAAATGGCGCCCGTTTTCCAGCCGTGGGCCGACGCGGTCTTCAAGATCGGGCTTATTGGATTCGCGCTGGCGATCCCGGGCGTGTTCGTGGTCCCGATGCTCTACTCCCGGACGCCTTACAACCTGAACCGGCACTTCCCGGTCGTGCAGCCGGTCCAGTTCGATCACCGGCATCACGCGCAGGACGACGGCATCGCCTGCCTCTACTGCCACGAGGGCGCCGAGCGCGCCCCCTACGCGGGCGTCCCCGCCACCGAGGTCTGCATGGGGTGCCACAGCCAGATCTGGAACACCAGCCCCATGCTGGAGCCGGTCCGGCGCAGTTACTTCTCGGGCCAACCGTTGCGCTGGAACCGCGTCAACAAGGTCCCGGACTTCGTCTTCTTCAACCACGCCATTCACGTCCGGCGGGCGCGGGTGGCCTGCGCGGAGTGCCACGGTGACGTGACGGCGGAGCCCGCCGTCGAGCGGGCGCGCCTCTTCACCATGGGCTGGTGCCTCGACTGTCACCGCCGGCGGTCGGTCGAGCTGCCGGTCGAGCCGCCCATCGCCACGGCGGTCGCGGCGGGGGTGGCGGGCGATCGAAAGCTGCCGCCGGCCGCCGTCGGCATGCGGCCGGCGACCGAGGGGGTCTCCCGGATCATGAACTGCACCACCTGCCACCGGTAGCCGCGCCGCCATGGATGACGACCGCCTGTATTCGATCCGACGCCCGCCGCGGGCCGATGCCGCCGAGGACGCGCCCCCCTGGCGCAGCCTGCGCGAGCTGGCGGCGACCACGCCGGTCGGCGCGCGCCGCGAGGAGTTCCCGCC
>DASZVW010001015.1:0-1858 GCA_035546895.1 Polyangia bacterium | reverse complement strand
GCGCCGATCCGAGCTCCGCGCTCCTGGTCTGCACCATCCCCTACGGCGACGCCAACGCGCGGGTGGTCAACGGGCGCCTGCTGGTCTACGACCCCGTGCACCTCGGCGCCGACGGCGCGCTCAAGGTGCTGTGGGACTCGCAGCGCTGGGGGGTGGCGTTCCTGTTCAACAAGTTCGACCCGCCGGTCATCGACGGCGGGCAGATCTACGTGCCGAACTACAACGGCGGCGTCGACGTCTACAAGCTGACGCCCTGACGGTCGGCGGGAGAACGCACATGGGGGTCTGCTACCACGCGCACGCTCGGTTCCTCGACGGGCACGGCAACAAGATCACCGTCCCGGCGCCGGTCGATCCCGCCACCCGCGACGCCCCCTGGTGGTACGACTGGATCGGCGAGAACGCGCGCGCGCTCAAGCAGGCGGGGTTCTCGGCCATCCTCTACCCGCCGGTCTGCAAGACGCAGGGGGGCGCGAGCCCCGGCGCCGACGGCTACGGCGCCTTCGATCAGTACGACCTCGGCTCCAAGGCGCAGTGCGGGTCGACCGAGACGCGCTTCGGCTCGCGCGAGCGGCTGCAGCGCTCGATCGCCGTCGCCCACGCCTGCGGCCTCGACGTCTACGTCGACGTGGTGATGCACCAGCTCGACGGCGGCGCCAACGGCGTCTACCGCTACCTGGGCGCGGGCGGCAAGCCGAACGCCGGCCGCTTCCCCAAGGACCCGGGCTGCTTCCGGGGGGCGCCGCCGCGCCGGCCCGAGGACCCGGTGCCGGTGCCGCAGTTCGACTTCGCGTTCGGCGACGAGCTGGTGTACGTCAACTGCCAGCCGCGCGGCTACACGCGCGACGGGATGGTGGCCTTCGGCGACTGGCTCACCCGCTCGCTCGATCTCCAGGGCTACCGCGTCGACGACACCAAGGGGATGGCGGTGGCCTTCGTGCACGACTGGATGACCGCCCGCTCGATGGGGAGCCGCTTCTGCGTCTCCGAGTACTTCGACGGCAACCCCGACAACCTCGGCTGGTGGGTGCACGGCAGCGGGATGGGCGGGCGCTCGGCGGTCTTCGACTTCACGCTCCACTTCGCGCTGCAGGCGATGTGCGACGACGCCGACTACGACATGACCCGGCTCGACGGCGCCGGCTACGCCGCGCGCGATCCCTTCAACGCCGTCACCTTCGTCGACAACCCGGACACGGATCTGTCGCCCGGGGAGCAGATCGTCGGCAGCAAGCTCCTGGCCTACGCCTTCATCCTCACCACCGAGGGGTACCCGTTCGTGTTCCACAAGGACTACGCCGAGGCGCCGGGCTGCTACGGGCTCAAGAAGTGGATCGACAACCTGGTCTGGATCCACGAGACGCTGGCCAACGGCCCCACCACCACGCGCTGGAACGACCCGCGCGTCATCGTGCTCGAGCGGCTGGGGGCGCCGGGGCTGCTGACCGCGCTCAACACCGACACCTGGAACCGGCGGACCATCACCTGCCAGACGGCGTTCGGGCCCAACGTGCAGCTCCACGACTACACCGGGCGGCACGGCGACATCTGGACCGACGGCGGCGGGCGCGCCACCTTCACCATCCCCAGCAACGCCTACGGCGGCGGGCAGTCGTACCTCTGCTTCTCGCGCGCGGGGCACGACCGGGCGCCGCCGCTCGTCGAGCGGGCGACGACGCAGACCTTCTTCGGCGCCGACGACCTCGACGTCCCGGCCGTCCCCGCCAACGGCACCGCCGTGGCCGGCCGCGTCTGGTGCGCGGCGAAGAAGCCGCTGCACGCCACGCTCCGCCCGGTCGGCGCCCACACCGGCGCGCTGTCGGTCGAGGTCCTGGCCCCGGGCGGCGCGGTCGCCGGC
>DASZVW010001014.1:0-5744 GCA_035546895.1 Polyangia bacterium | reverse complement strand
GCTTCGCCGCCGACGTCGTGCCGCGGGTGCGCGAGCGCCTGTTCGCCGAGCTGGGGCTGCCGCTGCCGGCGGTCCGCCTGCGCCCCGGGGCGCCGGGGCTCGAGGGGGGGCGGTTCGTCATCCGGCTCAACGAGGTGCCGCTCGCGCGCGGCGAGCTCGCGCCCGCGGACTGGGACCGGGCCGGCGCGCAGCTGGGCGACGCCGTGCTGGCGCTGCTCCGGCGCTACGGTCACGAGCTGTTCGGCCTCGAGGAGGCGCAGGCGCTGCTCGACGCGCTCGAGCGGACCCACCCGGCGCTGGTGCGCGAGGTGGTCCCCAAGCTGGTGTCGCTCACGCTGTTCACCGACATCGCGCGCCGCCTGGTCGAGGAGGGGATCTCGCTGCGCAACCTGCGCGACATCCTGGGCGCGCTGGCCGAGTGGGCGCCGCACGAGCGCGATCCGGTGGCGCTGACCGAGCACGTGCGCGGCGCCCTCCGGCGCGCCATCACCCACCGCTACGCCGGCGACGGCGGCGCGCTGGCCGCCTACCTGCTCGATCCGATGATCGAGGACGCCATCCGAGACGCCGTCCAGCGGACCGCCACCGGGAGCTACCTGGCGCTGGAGCCGCAGCTCTCGAGCGACATCGTCGCCGCGGTGGGCCGCGCCGTGGGCCCGGCCGCTCCGGGCGGCGCGGTGCTGCTCACCGGCGCCGAGATCCGCCGCTACGTCCGCCGGCTGCTCGAGACCGAGCACCCCGGGCTGGCGGTGCTGTCGTTTCAGGAGCTGGCGCCCGAGGCGCAGATCCGGCCCATCGCGCGCATCAGCGTTTGAGCGGCCGGCAACGCCGGGAGGCTGGATTTCCAGCGGCGGGGGAACGCCCGCGCCCGTTCGCCAGATATGAGAATCCCGGCATGGATATGCGAAGACAGGTGGGATACGCGGGGGTAGGTTCACGCCATGCGCAACTCCCTTGCCGTAAAGCGATCACGTTCCGTCTCTCCGGGAATGTTCACCAACATGAAGACAGCACGCGGATCGATCCTCGGACTTAGCCTCGGGTTCCTGGTCAGCGCCTGCGCCTCGAGCGGCTCGAGCGGCGGCACCGGAGGCTCGACCGGCAACGGGGGGACCACCGGCAGCGGCACCGGCGGCATGGTGGTCATCACCGGGACCGGCGGCATGATCGTCATCACCGGCAACGGCGGTGACAACGGGACCGGCGGCTCGAGCAGCGGCGGCAACACCGGGAGCGGCGGCACCGTGAGCACGGGCGGCAACACGGGGAACGGCGGCTCGAGCGCGACCGGCGGCAACACGGGGAACGGCGGCTCGAGCGCGACCGGCGGCAACACGGGCAACGGCGGCTCGAGCGCGACCGGCGGCAACACGGGCAACGGCGGCTCGAGCGCGACCGGCGGCTCGACCGGCAACGGCGGCGCGACCGGGACGGGCGGCAGCCCCCCCGCGCAGCCCCTGGTGGTGACCTCGTCCGGCGCCACCGGCGCCAGCACCTACTGGGTGACCGGCACGCTGACCACCTCGACCGCCAACGCGACGGTGACCGTCAACGACAACGGGACGATGCAGACCTGGGAGGGCTTCGGGGGCGCCTTCAACGAGCTGGGCGCCAGCTACCTCTCGATGCTCAGCTCGAGCGATCAGGGCAAGGCCCTCGACCTGCTGTTCGGCTCCGACGCCGCCCACTTCGGGATCGGCCGCATCCCGATCGGCGCCAGCGACTACGCGACCTCGCGCTACACCGACGACGAGACCGCGGGCGACACCAGCCTGGCGAACTTCTCGATCAGCCGCGATCAGCAGGCCCTCATCCCGTACGTGAAGGCGGCGATGAACGTCAACCCCAACCTCCGTTTCTGGGCCAGCCCCTGGACGCCGCCGACCTGGATGAAGACGTTCACCGGCAGCAACTCCAACGGCACCTCCTGCAAGCCCGTCGGCAGCACCAACTTCGACGGCGGCTGCATGAACGCCACCAGCACCAACCAGACCGCGTTCGCGAACTACCTCGCCAAGTGGGTGTCGGCCTACAACGGGCAGGGGATCAAGATCGACACCATCGCGCCGCAGAACGAGCCCAACTACGCGCAGGGCTACCCCTCCTGCCTGTGGAACACCACGGACTACGTCAACTTCGTCAAGGGCCCGCTGGCCCAGGCGTTCCCCAGCTCCGGCAACACCAAGATCATGCTGGGCACCATGTCCAACGGCGACAACGGCGCCACCAGCTTCGACCTGAAGGTGGTGCAGGCCGTCGAGGCCGACGCGACCGCCAAGGCGCTCCCCGTGGTGATGGGCCTGCAGTGGGGGATGCTGGACCTCTACGAAGGTCTCGTGAGCGGCGTCAGCAGCTCGAACTTCATGACCGGCAGCCTCCCGGTCTGGGCGACCGAGCACAAGTGCGGCAACTACCCCTGGAACCCGACCGGGACCAACCCGGGGACCGGGCAGCCCTACACGAAGTACGTGGAGCCGGCGCCCAACGATCAGGCCTACGGCGTCGAGACCTGGGACTACATCCGCAACGCGATCACCAAGGCCAAGGTCACCGCCTACAACGCCTGGAACATGATCCTCGACACCCAGGGGAAGGGGAACGACATGACCCGGTCCTGGTCGCAGGACTCGCTGCTGGTCGTGAACACCTCCTCGAAGACGCTGATCGTCACCCCGGCCTACTACGTCTTCCGCCACTGCGCGCAGTACGTGCAGATCGGCGCCAAGGTCCTCACCACCAGCGGCGGCGACGCCGTCGCCTTCAAGAACCCGGACGGCAGCGAGGTGGTGGCCATGTACAACTCCGGCTCGGCCGGGACCTACACGGTGGCCATCAAGGGGGCGAAGTACCAGTTCATGATGCCGGGCAATGGTTGGGCGACGGTCTTCGCGCCCTGATTGAGCGCCAACGTAGAGCGCGCAGATAGAGGTTGTGGGGACGGGGCTTCGTTGCGGTTCGTCTGCGACGAAGCCCCGTTTTTAGTATTCCGGCAACGAGCGTTGCTGGAACACGCACGCCCGACGGGGGCGATCGTCGTTGCGCAATCAGACCGTTGCTTGCGCCGTGACCCGTGATACGGTGCGCTTCTCCGCCGTGAGAGGACGCGCCGGTAAAATTCATCAAAAAAATTGGCGCGGTTTAGCAATGATCTGGGCGCTCGTTCGCAATTCCTAGAAAGAGTTCGTTGGGAGCTTCCATGCAAGAGAACTTGAAGTTTCGCAAGCCTTCGCTTTGGGCCCTCGTCGGAGGGGTGTGCGCGGCGGGCTGCTCGCTGGCGACCCCCAGGGGGCTGGAGGGGGACGGCGGCATCGGCGTCACCGCCTGCTCGGTGTCCGCCGACGCCGGCGCCAACGTCCCCAACACGGTCGTCACCGGCGACGCCGAGAACGTCGTCGCGCCGGTCGCCTGCGCCGCCGCCGCCGACGCGGGCGCGGGCCCCGCCGTCATCGACAAGTACACGCAGGGCTACTCGTACGCCGACCCGGCCATCGTCTCCCGCGTGCAGGCGACGATGAAGAGCATGAGCGTCACCGACGAGACGACGCAGATGTACGGGATGCCGTACCTCATCAACGGCGGCGTCCAGTACAACGACATCCAGCGCAGCCAGGACACCGCCACCATCCGCGGCTTCCGCTACCGGGACGCCTCGCGCGGCATGAACCTGGGCGAGGACCTCGACGGCGCCTTCGCCCGCGCCGACTTCGAGGGGGGCCAGTACGTCGGCTACTCGACGGTCTTCCCGGTCAGCATGGCGCGCGGCGCCGCCTTCGACCTCGACCTCGAGTACGCCGTCGGCGAGGCGATCGGCGACGAGATGCAGGCGGCCAAGCAGACGTTGCTGCTGGCCCCCTGCATGAACCTGCTCCGCAACCCGCTGTGGGGGCGGGCGCAGGAGACCTACGGCGAGGATCCCTTCCAGATCGGCCGCCTCTCCTCCGCGCTGGTGGTCGGCATCCAGCAGCACATCGCCGCCAACGCCAAGCACTACATGGGGTACGACATCGAGGACGGCCGCTCGTTCAACAACGCGCAGATGGAGGACGAGCAGACGCTGCGCGAGACCTATGGGCGCCACTTCCGGATGGTGGTCCAGGACTCGGGCGTCTCCTCGGTGATGGCCTCGTACAACGAGGTCAACGGCACCAAGTCGGCCGAGAACCAGCACACGCTGACCGACGTCCTGCGCAACGACTTCGGGTTCAAGGGCTTCGTCCTCAGCGACTGGTGGGCGATGCCCGGCTACACCAACATCCCCAACACCAGCGTCCTCAACAGCGGCGCCCTCCTGGCGATGAGCGCCGGGCTCGACGTCGAGCTCCCCTGGGGCCTCTATTACGGGCAGCTCCAGAACCTCTACAACACGGGCAACCCGACCAAGGGGCAGCTCGACGCCGCGGTCCAGCGGATCCTGTACGAGAAGTACCGCTTCAACGCCGACCCGGTGACCGGGCCGGTCGGCCTCGGGACCCCGGTGTCGATCTATTCGAACAGCCGCATCAGCTGCGACGCCACCCACCTGGCGCTGGCCACGCGGGCGGCGCTCGAGAGCATGGTCCTGCTCAAGAACGACGGCGGCACCCTCCCCATCAGCCCGTCGGTCAAAAAGGTGGCCGTGGTGGGCGCGGTGGTCCCCTACACGACCAACAACGCCCCCGGCAGCGTCGACTTCGCGCGGGACCCGCGCACGGGCGATCTGGGCTCGAGCCGCGTCTACTTCGATCCCGCCAAGGCGGTGGGGCCGTTCGCCGGTATCCACGCCGCCGCCCCGCCCGGCGTCACCGTCGTCGCCGCGAACACCGTGGCCGACGTCCCCGCCGACGCCGACTTCGTGGTGGTGATGGCGGGCCTCACCCCGCAGGACGAGGGGGAGGAGTACACGGGCGCCGGCGATCGGAGCAGCCTGGCCCTCGACGCCAAGCAGGCGCCCGGCTCGCAGACGGTCCAGAACGATCTCATCACCGGCGTCGCCGCCCTCGGCAAGCCGATGGTGGTGGTGCTCGAGGGGGGGAGCGTCATCGACATGCCCTGGCTGGGGAGCGTCCCCGCGGTGGTCATGGCCTGGTACCCGGGGCAGCGGGGGGGCGAGGCGCTCGGCGACCTGCTGTGGGGGCAGGTGGGCGGCGTCTCTTACAACTTCGGCGGCAAGCTGCCGTTCACCTGGTCGAAGCTCTCCGATTACGACCTCTTCAACGGCGCCGGCAACAGCGCCAGCGGCAGCACCGTCTTCCACTACTACGCCGGTTACCGCTGGTTCGACAACAAGGCGATCACCCCGACGTTCGCGTTCGGCTACGGGCTCAGCTACACGACGTTCGAGTACCGCAAGCTGCAGCTCGGCTGCTCGAGCATGAGCCAGGGGGCCGTGCTGCCGGTCTACGTCAACGTGGCCAACACGGGGACCGTCCCGGGCGACGAGGTGGTGATGGTCTTCGTCTCCTTCCCCGACACGACGGCGCGCCGCCCGGCCAAGGAGCTGAAGGGGTTCGCGCGGGTGAGCCTGCAGCCGGGCGAGGAGAAGCAGGTGGAGATCCCGGTCCGGCTGTCCGACCTCGACTACTTCCAGGTCGACCCCAACAACCCGTCGGGTGGTCATTGGGTGGTGGAGAGCGGGCCGATCCAGATCATGGTGGGCGGCAGCTCAACGAACCTCCCGTTGATGGCGACGGTGAACGTCAACGGATACACCGTCGGATCGGCTCAATGAAAACATCTGTCCGCTCGGCCCTGATCGTCCTCGCTCC
>DASZVW010001013.1:0-2750 GCA_035546895.1 Polyangia bacterium | reverse complement strand
CCGCGCCCGGCGGCCCGGCGACGCCCGGTCTCGGCCTCCTGCTGGCGGCCGAGCTCTTGCGGCGGCGCCGCCGCCGGCGCGCCGCCCGGCCCGGTCAGAGCTTGGACTCGTAGCTCGGCTCGCGCGGCGGCTCGGCGGGCGCGCAGAAGGCGATGTCGGCGACCGCGATCTCGGCGTGGTCGCGGAACCGCACCCACTCCCGCTCGTCGGTGGTGACCACGTCGCGCGCCTGGTCCACGAAGCGGCCGCCCCCCTTGAGCTCCACCGCCACCGAGCGGCGCAGCGTCACCGACTCCTCGAGCACGTCCAGCACGTCGCAGCGATCCATGAGATGTCCCATGGCCTCATCGTGGGTCACGCCGCCGGCCCGCGCAACGGCCAGCCCGGCGAGCCGACGCTGGTCGAGGTGTGCGGCGCCGCCGGCCGAGCCGCCGGGACGTCCGGCCTGGCCCGATTCCCGAGGCGCGCCCGCGGATCCACCTTGATCGGTGGGGAGCGACGACGATGCGAAACAGGCTGAGGATGGGGCCGCCCCGGCGCGGCGGCCGTTGGCGGCTCTTGCTGAGCGGCGTGGGGCTCGGCTCGGCCCTCTTCTATTTTCTCGATCCCGTGCGGGGGCGCGCCCGCCGGGCCCGCGCGCACGACCAGGCGCTCAAGGCGGTGCACCACCGGCGGCGCGAGGTGCGGCGCTTCGAGCGCGACCTCACCAACCGGGCGTACGGCTTCGTGGCGCGCCTGCGCGCGGCGCTGCGGCCGGAGACGCCCGACGACGAGGTGGTGAAGGAGCGCGTGCGGTCGGCGCTGGGGCGCCTGCTGGACCACGCCGGGGCGATCGAGGTGGCGGTCGACCGCGGCCAGGTCCGCCTGGCGGGCCCGATCGCCGAGCGCGAGCACGCCCGGATCCTGGGCGAGATCGCGCGCGTCCGCGGCGTGCGCGCCGTCGAGATCGAGCCCCCGCACGCGGGGCACGGCGCTCAGCGGGCGACCCAGGCGCCGTTCCGGAACAACTGACCTTCGTTCGCCGGCGACCAGGGGACCAGCGCGAAGGTGACCGAGGCGGCCAGCGCCGACGGGAGCCCGACCGCGGCGATCTCCGGCACACAGTCGTGCTCGCGGTCGGCCACGGCGCGGGCGCCCCCTTCGGGGACGGCGCTGGGGACGGCGCCGGTGTCGCCGCTCAGGGTCCGCTCGGCCATCTGCAGGCCGCCCCGCCCCATCGGCAGCCCGTCGGGGCCGGCGCCCAGGTTGGCGCACTCGCTCGGCCACTCGACCAGCTCGTCGCCGTCGCGATCGTCCCAGCCGTTCAGGACCAGCTTGTCGAGCCGGCCCAGGCGCGCCTCCAGCAGCGCCGCCAGCGGCGCCCGCCCCGGCTGCCGCGCGAGCAGCTCGTAGCCGTCGCGCAGCGCGGCCTGCAGGAGGCCGAAGCGCCGCGGCGTGAAGGTGACGGTCGGCGAGCGGTCGCCGGCGGTGGCGCGGTAGACCCGCGCGCGCGGGTCGTAGAAGGCCGCCTCCAGCCGCGCCAGCACGGCCGCCGCGCGCTCGCGGAACCTGATCGCCCCGGTCGCGAGATAAGCGACGAACAGGCCGCGCACCGCCGCCGTGTGGGCGTCGAGCGCGGCGCCGGCGTCGGTGGGTGTCCCGGTCGCCACGTCCAGGCCCGCGAAGGCGACCCCCGCGGGCGTGGTGAAGCGGTCGTAGAACGCGCGCGCCAGCGCGTCGATGAGCTGGTCGAGCCGCGCGCCGAACGCCAGGCCGTCGAGACGCGGGAAGCCGTCGAGCGGCGTGGGGATGCCGTGCGTGTCGGGCGTGGTGTCGGCGTAGAGCGTGAGCTGCGCGTCGAGCGCGCGGCGCGCCGTCCGCAGCGCCAGCAGCGTGTAGGCCGCCACCTCCGCCGACAGCGTCGGCCCGCGCGCCGGCTTCCCCCCCGACACCCGCGCCTCGTCGGCGGGCAGCCCG
Source organism: Polyangia bacterium (assembly GCA_035546895.1). Taxonomy (GTDB): domain Bacteria; phylum Myxococcota_A; class Polyangia; order Fen-1088; family Fen-1088; genus JADGRB01. The sequence goes on along the minus strand of DASZVW010001013.1, from coordinate 794 downwards.
CTCCTCGGATCGACGTGGAGCCGCGCGATGTCCACCACCGCCACCCGGATCATGGCCAGCGCCCGATCGTGCAGCGTGGGCCGGCCGCGCGGCGTCTGGTCCTGCGCCGGGAACGGATCGCCGTCGAAGTAGGCCTCCACCGGCTGGCTGCCGCCGACCTGCGCGTTCGCCCGATCGGTGAGCGCATAGGCGCTGGCGTAGGCGCCCAGCAGGCCGGCGAGATCGAGCAGCCGGCTCTCGGGCGCGGCGATCGTGTAGCTCGCGGGGCGCGGGAAGCCGCTGCCGTCGGCCTTCTCGCCGACCGCGATGGCCGCGGGGAACCAGCGCGGCGGGCTCGGTGGGCCGTACCGCAGCGCCGCGCCGACCGTCGGAAAACCGCCCAGCCGCTTGCCGTCGCCGGTGGTCAGCGCCCGCAGCCACTGCGCCGCCTGGTCGTCGAGCATCTCGATGAAGGCCCCGGCCTGGAACCCCTCGATGCGGCTCGACCCCAGGTAGACGCCCGGGGTGGGCGAGCCCTGGGTGACGTTGCCCGGGACGCCGACGGCGGCGAGCTGCTGCGCGGGGACCTTCTTGACCGGCCCCTCCTTCGCGTTGTGCATCACCTGCAGGTAGTTCAGCGTCCAGAGCGCCTCCTTCCAGTCGGTCCACCCGGACGGCCCGGGGCCGATCGTCTTGCGGACCTGCGCCTCGCGGCGCGGGAGGTGGAGGCTGGTGGCGTCGCACTCGTAGTCGCGCGCCAGCAGCGCCCCCTTGGCCCCCCGGTTGTCGTCCGAGGAGAGCGGGCAGCGCGCCTC
>DASZVW010001012.1:0-1991 GCA_035546895.1 Polyangia bacterium | reverse complement strand
TGCGTGCTCGCCTGGCCGGGGGCGACGCCGGTGCGGAAGGCGCGCCGCTCGACGAGCTCGCGCAGCTTCTGGATCTCGGCGCCGTGGATGGTGGTCCGGCCGGCGACGATCTTGAAGCCGTTGTCCTCGGAGGGGTTGTGGCTGGCGGTGATCATCACGCCGCCGTCGGCTTGCAGGTGGAAGACCGAGAAGTAGAGCCCCGGCGAGTGGACGATGCCGACGTCGACCACGTCGATCCCCGCGCCCAGCAGCTCGCGCTTGAACGTCGCGTGGATGCGCGGCGAGGAGAGCCGGCAGTCGCGCCCCAGCGTCACCCGGCGCGCGCCCGTCGCCGCGAAGTAGGCGCCGACGGCGCGGCCGAGGTCGGCCACGAAGTCGTCGGGGAAGTCGGTCGCCGCCACGCCGCGGATGTCGTACTCGCGAAACACTCGGGGGTTCATGGTCATGCTGGCGTCGCCTCTAGACTAGAGCAGATCGATACGGCCGGACTGCTTGGCGGCCTCCACGATTTTGCGCACGTCCTGCGCCTTTTCCTTGGGGACCACCAGCAGCGCGTCGCGGGTGGCCACCACCACCAGGTCGCGCACGCCGACCACGCCCACGAACGGCGCCCCCTCTTCGGCGACCACCACGTTGCCGTCGCCGTCGATCAGCGTCGCGCCGCCCAGCACCACGTTGCCGCGCGCGTCGGGGGCCCGCATCGCCGGCAGCGCCGCCCAGCTCCCCACGTCGTTCCAGCCGAAGGCGCCCGGGACCACGCGCAGGCCGCCGGCCTTCTCCATGATGCCGTTGTCGATGGAGATCGCGGGGACGTCGCGGTAGCCGGCGGCGATCGCGGCCGCCGCGGCGCCGGCGTCCTTGGCCGCCACGGCGGCGTCGAGCAGCGCCGCCAGCTTGGGGAGGTGGCGCCGGGCCTCCTCCAGCATCCGCCCGGCGGTCAGGAAGAACATCCCCGAGTTCCAGAGGTACTCGCCCGAGGCCAGGTAGCGCTCGGCCGTCGGCAGGTCGGGCTTCTCCACGAAGCCGGCCACCTCGTGGACCGGGTCGCCGCCGGCGCGCGGCAGCCGGGCGCCGAGCCGGAGGTAGCCGAAGCCGGTCTCGGCGTGCGTCGGGCGGACGCCGATGGTGGTGATGGTCTCGCGCGCCTCGGCGATCGCGGCGCGCACCAGCCGATCGAAGGCCCGCTCGTCGCCGATGAAGGGATCGGCGGGGAAGACGGCGATGACCGCCTCGGGCCCGGCGCGGCGCGCGGCCTCGACGGCGCCCAGGCCCACGGCGGCGGCGGTGTTGCGCGGGACCGGCTCGGCGACCACGTTGGCGGGCGGCAGCTCGGGGAGGTCGGCACGGACCGCCGCCTCCTGATCGGCCGCGGTGACGATCAGCGTGCGCTCGAGGCCGACCAGCGCCCGCGCGCGGCGGACCGCGGCGGCGAGCAGCGACTCGGGGCCTCCCAGCGACAGCAGCTGCTTGGGGCGGGCGCGGCGGCTCGCGGGCCAGAGGCGGGTGCCCGCGCCACCCCCGAGGACGACGGCGAACGCGGCGCCGGAGGTCTTTTCGGTGGTCATGGACGGCGCACTCTAACAGACCGCCGCGGCGTCGACCCCGTGATACGCTCGCCGCGTGCGGGCGGGTGAGGAAACGCTCCGGCGCTCGATCGCGGCGGCCACCGATGGTCGGACGCGGGCCCGCCTGCGGGTCGATCTGGCCGAGCTGCTGCGCGCGCGCGACGCGGCCGCCGCCCGGGCCGAGCTCGATCAAGCGCTCAAGGACGGGGGCGCCAGCGGTCCGATCACCGCCGCCGCGCTCAGCCTCGCGCGCGCGCTGCCGTCGGCCGAGCGGCTGACCTGGTTGTCGGCCCTGGCCAAGGCGGACGGCAAGACCCCCGCCCCGGCGCTGGTCTCGGCGCTGGCCGACGCGCAGCTCGGCGCCGATCTCCCGCGCGACGCCGCGCTGACCTGGCTGACGCTGGCGCGCGACGAGCGGGTCCCGCT
>DASZVW010001011.1:0-5461 GCA_035546895.1 Polyangia bacterium | reverse complement strand
GCAGCCCCTCGCCGAAGGCGGCGGCGCGGTTGCGCAGCTCCTCGGCCGGGGCCGCCAGCTCGATCCGGTCGAGCAGGTAGAGCTCGGTCAGCATCTCGCCGACGATCCCGGCGACCGAGTAGCAGTAGTCGCGGAGCTCGTCCATGGTGGTCAAGGTCAGCCGGTCGCGCGCGTCGGCCCGGCGCACGAACCCCTTCATCCCCTCCACGCTGCGCCGGACCTGCCAGACGACGATCGCCCGCGCGGCCTCCGGGAGCCCCGCCAGATCGCGCAGCACCAGCGGCATCCGCGCCAGCAGCTCGCGGTAGCCGGCGTGCGCGATCGGCGGATCGCGCAGGCACTCCGCGGCCAGCGCCTGCGCCTCGTCGGGGTCGCGGGCCAGGAGCTCGCTGAAGCGGTCGAGCGCCGCGAGCCGCCGGTCGCGCGGCCACAGCGTCCCGTCCTCGAACGAGTCGGCGATCCGGAACAGCAGGTAGGCGATCCCCACCTGGTTGCGCGTCGGCTCCGGCAAGAGCGGGATGGCCAGCGCGAACGTCCGGCTCGTCTTCTGCAGCAGATCATCGATTGCTGACATGAGGAAAACGCTAAGTCGCCTCCTTGCGAAGCACAATCCGAATGACTCCCTCTCAGCCACGGGGTCATGGCCAGGAGAAGCGGAGAACATCGACACGCGCGCGGGGCGAGCAACGCCGCGCGCACGCCGCGGGTCGATCCGGTGCGCGCCTTCCGGGATGCTCGACCGCCGCGCGCCTTTTTCAGGATCTCTCTGATGCTCGCCGCCGCCCTCGCCGTCTCCACCGCGCCGCCGTCGCGCGCGCGGGGCGCCGAGGCGCCGCCGCCGAAGTTCGAGCCGCCGCGCCTCACCCACTTCGTCGAGGCGGTCCCCCCGGCGTCGCTGAGCGCCCGCCGCCAGGCCGAGGTGGTGCTCACCATCGACGTCGACGAGACCGGCAAGGTGACCTCGGTCGAGGTGGCCAAGCCGGCGGGCGGCCCGGACGGTCCGGCGTTCGACGCCGCGGCGCTGGCGGCGGCCCGGCAGTTCATTTTCGCGCCCGGCGAGGCCGACGGACATCCGGTCCCGGTGCGAATTACGTATAGCTATCGTTTCGTGCTCAAACCGCCTCCGCCGCCCCCCGCGCCCCCCGAGGCGCCCGTTCCCACGGTCCCGCTGTCCGGGATCGTGCGCCGCCGCGGCGATCGGGCGCCGGTGGCCGGCGCGGTCGCGCTCTGCGCGGTGGCGCCGGGCGACGAGCGGCGCGCGGTCACCGGCGCGGACGGCCGCTTCGCCTTCGCGGCGCTGCCGGTCGGCGAGCACCGGCTCGTCGTGCGCGGCGTCGACCTGGCGCCGGTCGACGTCCCGGTCGCGCTCCACGCGGGGAAGGCCACCGAGGTCAGCCTCTATGTCGACGTGAAGGAGCGCTACGCCTCGACCGTCCGCGGCCGGCGCGCGGTGGTGGAGACGGTCGAGCAGACGCTGACCACCGCCGAGATCCAGCGCATCCCCGGCACCCAGGGGGACACGCTGAAGGCGGTGCAGAACCTGCCGGGCGTGGCGCGGGCGCCGTTCGGGATCGGCCTGCTGCCGGTGTGGGGCTCGGCGCCGGCCGACACCCGCGTCTACATCGACGGCGTGAACGTGCCGGTGCTCTACCACTTCGGCGGGCTCCGCTCGACGGTCAACAGCGAGATGGTCGACGCGCTCACCTTCGTCCCCGGCGGCTACGAGGCCGATCACGGCCTCGGCCTGGGCGGGATCGTCGACGTCGACACCCGCCGCCCGCGCACCGACGGCCTGCACGGCTACGCGCAGATCGATCTGCTCGACGGCTCGCTGATGCTCGAGGGGCCGCTCGGCAAGACGCTGTCGTTCGCGGTGGCCGGCCGGCGGAGCTGGATCGACGCCACGCTGCCGCTCTTCACCACCAGCAGCTTCCAGCTCTCGCCGGTCTACTACGACTACCAGGGGCGGCTCACCTGGCGGCCGACCGGGCGCGACGTCTTCGATCTCTTCGTGTTCGGCTCCGACGACAGGCTGTCGCTGCTGGCGCGGGTCAAGGACGACGCGCTCGACGCCGCCGTCGACTCGCACATCTACTTCCACCGCGCGGTGGCCGACTGGTCGCACCGCTTCGACCGCGGGCGGACGCTGTCGGTCACCTCGTCGGTGGGGTACGACGCCCCGTTCGGGTTCGGCGTCTCGTTCGGTCAGATCCCCACCTCGATCGACGAGCACGCGCTGGCCTACGCCACCCGCGCCGTCGGCCGCTGGCCGCTCGGCGAGACGCTGCGCCTCGACGGCGGCGTCGACTTCGAGGGGGACCGCTGGGCCATCGCCCGCAGCGGCTCGCCCGCGGCGGTGACCGATCTGACGGGCGGCGCCGGCGCGGGCGGCCTGGGCGCCAACGGCGGCTTCGGCGGCTCGGCCAGTGGCTTCGCCACCGACGACCTCACCCTCTACACCAACCACGTGGCCCCCTTCGTGAGCGCCACCTGGTCGCCGTTCGACCGGCTCACCGTCACGCCGCAGTTCCGGCTGCAGGTGATGACCTTCGCCGGCTACCAGGGGACGCCGGCCGCGTTCGCGCGCGGCTTCGTCTCGCCCGAGCCGCGGCTGGCGCTGCGCTACCGGCTAACCGCGCGGGTGGCGCTCAAGGGGGCGGTCGGCCTCTACGCCCAGCCGCCCGATCCGACCGCCTTCTCGCGGGTGTTCGGCAACCCGAATCTGGTCCCCGAGCGCGGCACCCAGTACGTCCTCGGCGCCGACGTCGAGCTGCCGGCGGGCCTGACGGGCGAGGTCGATCTCTTCTGGAAGAGCCTGCGCGACTTGGTGGTGAGCGGCGAGAACCCCGGCGAGCCGCCGCTGGACAACGAGGGCGTCGGACGCGCCTACGGCGGCCAGCTCCTCGTCCGCCGCAACCTGGGCAAGCGGCTCTACGGCTGGCTCGCCTACACCCTCTCGCGCAGCGAGCGGAAGGACCACCCCGACCAGGCCTGGTACCCGTTCGCCTTCGACCAGACCAACATCCTGACCGCGATGCTCACCTATCTCCTGCCGCGCGGCTGGCAGGTGGGCGGGCGGTTCCGCTACGTGACCGGCGATCCCTACACGCCGGTCACCGGTTCGTTCTACGACTCGGTCTCCGACGGCTACGTGGCGATCGCGGGGGCCATCAACAGCGCGCGCCTGGGAGCCTTCGACCAGCTCGACCTGCGCGCCGACAAGATCTTCACCTTCGATCGCTGGCGGTTCTCCGCCTACCTCGACGTGCAGAACGTCTTCCGCGCCGACAACCCGGAGGCGGTCGGCTACAACTACAACTACACGATCGCCCACCCGATCACCGGGCTGCCGCTGCTGCCGATCCTCGGCGTGCGGGGGGACTTCTGATGCGCGCGCGCGGTGCCGCCGTGGCCGCCGGCTTCGGTTGCCTGGCGGTGTTCGGCTGCCAGAGCTTCCCCGATCCGCCGGTGACCTTCGTCGCCGGGCTGCGGGTCCTCGGCATCAAGGCCGACCCGCCGGAGGTCGCCGCCGGCGCCAGCAGCACGATCGACACGCTGGCGATCGACACCGACGGCGCCACGCCCGCCGCCGCCTGGAGCGCCTGCCTGGAGCCGCCGCTGCCGGGCCAGACGGTCAACCCCGACTGCGTCGACACGACCGCGGCGTCGTTCCTGCAGCCGATCGGCAGCGGACTCTCCATCACCGCCACCATGCCGCGGGTGACCGCCGGGGCGCTCGGCGAGCCCGACGCCTCGGGCGGCGTCTACCTGCCGCTGGTCGCCGACGTGACCGCGCCGGCGAGCGCGGTCACCGCCGTCTACCGCTTGCGCCTCGGCGGCGCCGCGCCCGCCAACACCAACCCGACCCTGGCCAGCGTCTACTTGCTCGACGCGGCCGGCGGGATGACCGCGCTCGATCCCGCGGCGCCGACGCCGGTGGCGCGCGGCGCCGCGCTCTCGCTGGGGGTGACGTTCGCGCCCGGCAGCGCCGAGAGCTACACCGCCGCCGACGGGAGCGCGCGGACGGAGACGCTGACCACCTCCTGGTTCGCCACCGCCGGCGACTTCAGCGTCGAGAAGACCAGCGCCACCCAGCCTCAGACGGTGCTGCGCCTCGACCAGCGCCTGCCGGCGGCGGGCGTCGCGATCGATCTGTGGGCCGTGGCGCGCGACGAGCGCGGCGGCACCGACTTCGCTCACCGCGTGCTCCAGCTTCAGTAGCCGGGCCGCGACGACGAAACCAAGAAGCAACGAAGCAACAAGGAAGCAACGACGATGGATGTCTCGGGACGTTTTCTCGCCTTCACCCTGCACGGCGCCGGGTGGGTGCTCTGGCTGCTGGTGGCGCTCAGCGTGGTGAGCCTGGCCATCATGCTCGAGCGGCTCTGGTTCTTCCGCACCCACCGCGCCAGCCGGCGCGACCTGGCCGCGGACATCCGCCGCCTGCTGCTGGAGGGGGACGAGCGCGCGGGCGCGGCGGCGCTGGCTCCGTCGGAGATCGCGGCGGCGATCGACGGCGCCAAGGCGCGCGAGCGGCTGCGGCTCGAGCGCAACCTGTCGTTCCTGGCCACGCTCGGCTCGAACGCGCCGTTCGTCGGGCTGTTCGGGACGGTGCTGGGGATCATCAAGGCGTTCCACGACCTGGCGGCCGGCCAGGCCGGCGCCGTCGCGGGCGCCTCCTCGGTGATGGCCGGGATCTCGGAGGCGCTGGTGGCCACCGCCATCGGCATCCTGGTGGCCATCCCGGCCGTGGTCGCCTTCAACACCTTCAGCCGGCGGGTCAAGGTGCGGATGGCGGAGGTCGACTGGCTGGCCCACCTGGCCGCCGAGGACGTGCAGGCGGCCTGGGCCCCCGCCGACACGGGCGAGGACGAGCCGCTGCGGAGGACCGCCTGATGGCCGCCGCCGGTCCGGACGACGGCGGCGGGGTGTTCTCCAGCATCAACGTCACGCCGCTGGTCGACGTCACGCTGGTCCTGCTGGTCATCTTCATGGTGGCGGCGCCGCTCATCGTGGCCAGCCCGTCGATCAAGGTGGCGCTCCCCAAGGCGGCCACCGGCGACGAGACCAAGGCCTCGACGCTGGCGCTGACGCTGGAGCGGCAGCCGGCGGGCGGCTACAAGCTCTACCAGGACGGCCACCTCACCGACGAGGCGGCGGTGCGCGCGCTGGTCCCCGGCCTGCTCAGGCGCGCGCCGGCGCTGCAGGCGATCATCGCCGCCGATCGCGGGATCGCCTACGGCGACGTCATGCACGTGGTCGACGTGGTCAAGGCGCTCGGCGTGACCCGGTTCGCGCTCAACACGCAAGCGGGCCCGTAAGAGCCGCGCCGTGTTCCGCCGAGCCGACCTCGCCACGCTGGCGATCGCCGTCGCCGTTCACGCCGGGCTGGCGGTGACGATCGCGCGCGGCCACGCGCCCAGGCGGCCGCCGCCCAGCACCGTCGAGCTCGAGCTCCCCC
>DASZVW010001010.1:0-3679 GCA_035546895.1 Polyangia bacterium | reverse complement strand
GCGCGCCCGGAACGTAGAGCCGCCGCCCGCTCATGGGCGGCGGAGCCGCAGCGCCGTCCACTCGTCCTCGTCGCGCCGTGCCTCCAGCACCAGCCCCGCGGCCTCGAAGGCCGCCAGCACCCCCTCGGCCTGGTCGGCCAGCACGCCCGAGAGGATCACCGTGCCGGCCGGCGCCACCCGCGCGGGGAAATCAACCGCCAGCCGGGTCAGCACGCCCGCCTCGATGTTGGCCAGGATCAGATCGTAGGCGCCGGTGACCGCGTCGAGGCTCCCCGCGCGCGTCTCCACGGCCGTCACTTTATTGAGCGCCAGGTTCTCGTCGGTGGTGGCCACCGACTCGGGATCGACGTCGACCGCCAGCCCGCGCGCCCCCGGCCAGAGCCGGACCGCCGCGATCGAGAGGATCCCCGAGCCACACCCGAGGTCGAGGAATCGCCCGACCGGCCGCTCGGCGACCTCCTCGGCCAGCATGATCACGAGGCGCGTGGTGGCGTGCCCGCCGGTCCCAAACGCCCGCCCGGGATCGAGATCGATCACCCGGTCCCCCTCCGCCGCCGGCTTCAGGTCCCAGCTCGGCCGGACCAGGAACGACCGCCCCACCCGCGTGGCCCGGAAGTACTGCTTCCAGACGTCCCGCCACTCGTCCTCGTGCGCTTCGCGCCGGAGCACCACCAGCGGCTCGACCGCCACCCCCGCCTCCTTCATCCGCGCCGCCGCCGCCTCGACCTCCGCCAGCACCTCGGCCTCCGCCTCCGGCCGGCACTGCGCCACGATCACCGCCCGCCCCGCCCCCGCCCGGATGATCGTCTCCCCATCCCGAATCTCCACCCCCTCCGTCAACTCCCCCACCGCATCCGCCATGACCTCCGCCGCCTCCCGAGGCAGCTCCACCACGATCTCAATCCAGGTGCTCACGCGCCTATCCTAAATCCGTCCCGGTTGATCGAAGGCGGGCTCCGCCCGCCGGAGACTTGCCTGCCGAGCCAGATCCGCCCCCGGCTCTCGTCGCGTCGGGGTGGGCCCGTGGGAGGGGCGCAGCCCCTCCCGCGTAGCGAGCGAAGCGAGCGCTCTTTAGCGCGGCACCCGGCGCTTCGCTTCGCGACGACGCCGCTTCCGGGCCTCGCGCATCTTGCGCTTGCGCTTGACCGACGGCTTCTCGTAGTACCGCCGCCGCTTGATCTCCTGCAGGATCCCTTCCTTGGACATCTTCTGCTTCAGGATCTTGAGCGCCTTGTCCACGGAATCGCGAACTTCAACTTCGAGCGGACGGCCGAGCAGTGTCTCCAAGCGTGGGCTCCTTTGGGAAGGGGGCATTTGACACACCCGGGGGGGCGCCGTCAAGCCGCATCAGGGGGACGTCCCCCCCAAAACGACTCTTTGCACAAGACACACGATCGGGGTATGTAACGCTAAAGTTTCAGGATATTCCGTAGGTTTCATGCAAGCCGTATCGGGAATCCGCCGACCCAACAAGGAGCAGACGACTATGGTCATGGGGGCTAAGGTCTTCACCGCGACGAAGGCCAAGGACCGCGAGGAGCTCGGCGAGGTGATCACGCGTTGGATCGCGAACAACCCGCGCGCGAAGATCATCGACAAGATCGTCACCCAGAGCTCGGACAGCGAGTTTCACTGCCTGTCCATCACGATTTTCTACGAGCTTTCGCCGCAGTAGCTGACCGTCGATGCGTTTCGGCTTCCTGCTCAAGCGCGGCAAGCCCGAGGCGCAAGAGTTAGCCGGAGGTTTGAGCAAAGTTTTGCTCGGGTGTGGCGCCTCGCTGGTGGCGCTCCCCGAGGACGCGGGCGCGCTCCCGGGCGCGACCGTGGTGGCGCCCGACGCGCTGGCGGCGTCGATCGACGTGCTGGTCGTGCTGGGCGGCGACGGGACGTTCCTCTACGGCGCGGCGCTGGCGGCCGATCGCGGGGTGCCGATCTTCGGCGTGAACCTGGGGAGCCTGGGCTTCATCACCCCGTACGCGCGCGCCGAGGCGGCGGCCGCCATCGAGAAGGCCTGCCGCGGCGAGCTGGTGATCGAGGAGCGGATCCGGCTCGCCGTCTCGGTCCGCCAGGCGGCGGGGGCCGCGCCGCAGCCGGCCCGCTCGGCGGTGAACGACGCGGTGGTGACCCGCTCGGCGGCGCGCCTGCTCGACCTCGAGGCCCGCCTCGACGGCGCCGAGATCACCACCTACAAGGCCGACGGCCTGATCGTCGCCACCCCGACCGGCTCGACCGCCTACTCGCTGGCGGCCGGCGGGCCGCTGCTGACGCCGGACCTGGAGGCGATGGTGCTGACGCCCATCAGCCCGCACACGCTGACCAACCGCGCGCTGGTCTTCCGCCCGGACTCCAAGCTGGCCATCCGGAACGCCTCGGGCGGGCCGGTCACCCTGACCATCGATGGCCAGTGGACGCAGGAGGTGGAGGCCGACGGCTGGATCGACGTCCGCCGCGCCGAGCGCCCGCTGCGGCTCTACCAGGCGCCCCGCGGCTTCTTCGGCATCCTGCGCGAGAAGCTCTCCTGGGGCTCGCGCCGGGTCGATCCGGTCTAGAAACCGCGCGCGCCTCCCGGCGATAATGCGGCGCCGTGCTGACGCTGCTCCGCATCTCCGGCTTCGCGCTGATCGACGAGCTCGAGCTCCCGTTCGGGCCCGGGCTGACCGTGGTGACCGGCGAGACCGGCGCCGGCAAGAGCATCCTGGTCGACGCGCTGGGGCTCCTGCGCGGCGGCCGGGCGGGCGCGGACCTGATCCGGACCGGCCGCGACGAGGCGCGGGTGGAGGCGATCCTCGAGCTGCCGCCGCGGTCGGCGACCCGCGCGCGGCTCTGCGCCGACGGCCGCGAGGTCGAGGAGGGGCTGGTGGTGCGGCGGGTGATCGCGCGCGGCGGCCGCGGGCGCGCCCACCTGGGCGGCGGGCTGGCCACCGCGGCCGACCTGACGGCGGCGGTGGCCGGGCTCATCGACATCGCCTCGCAGCACGACCAGCAGTCGCTGACCGATCCGGAGAGCCAGCTCGCCATCCTCGACGCCTTCGCCGAGAACCAGCCGCTGCGCGAGGAGATGACCGGGGCCTGGGCGGCCCGGACCGCGGCGGCGGCGGCGCTGGCCTCGTTCGCGGCCGACGCGCGCGCCCGCGCCGAGCGCGAGGACCTGCTCCGGTTCCAGCTCGGCGAGCTCGAGGCCGCGCGGCCGGCGCCCGGCGAGGACGAGGCGCTGGCCGCCGAGCGCGAGCGCCTCAAGGGGGCCGAGCGCTTCTTCGCCGCCACCGCGCGCGGCGAGGAGGTGCTGTACGCGGGCGACGGCGCGGTCGCCGAGCGGGTGGCCGGCGTGGCGCGCGATCTGGCGCCGCTGGCCGCGCTCGATCCGGCGCTGGCGCCGCTCGCCGAGCGGCTCGCCGACGCCCAGGCGGCGATCGAGGACGTGGCCCGCGACCTCGGCCGCTACGCGCGCGGCATCCGCTCCGACCCGGCGCGGCTGGCGGAGGTCGAGGAGCGCCTCTTTCTCCTCCAGCGCCTCTGCCGCAAGCACGGCGGCACGGTCGCCGACCTGGCGGCCCGGCAGGCGGCGCTGCGGGCCGAGCTGGGCGAGCTGGGCTCCTTCGAGGAGGGGCTGGCGGCGCGGCAGGCGGCGGCCGAAAAGGCCGAGGCGCGCGCGGCGGCGGCGGCCGCGGCGCTCGGCGCC
>DASZVW010001009.1:0-6689 GCA_035546895.1 Polyangia bacterium | reverse complement strand
CTGTCTCGTCCACCGGCTGGGGTCGCGGCCGACGCGCGCGGAGCTCGCGCGCACGGGGCTGCTGGCGGCGGCGTTCCTTTTCTGGGCGGCCAACCAGTTTTGGCCCGACCTGCCGCAGGCGATGCTGTTCAACGACCTGGCGGTGGCGCTGTTCGTGCTCGACGCCTGGCTGGCGATCGCGCCCCGGTCCGCGCTCGCGTCCGCGGACGAGCGGCCGGCCGGCGCGCCCGAGCTCTAGTCGTTGCTGGCGGCGATGAAGTCGCGCACTTGCGGGTAGACGATCTCGCGCCAGCGGCGGCCGCTGAAGATGCCGTAGTGGCCGGCCTGGTCGATGGTCAGGTGGCGCTTGCGCGCGGCCGGGATGCCGGTGCAGAGCTCGAGCGCGGCGCGCGTCTGGCCGATGCCCGAGATGTCGTCCAGCTCGCCCTCGATGGTGAGCAGCGCGGCCCGGTCGATGGCCGCGGGGGCCACCGGCTGGCCGTCGACCTGCCAGAGGCCGCGCGGCAGGAGGTGCTGCTGGAAGACGATGCGGATGCAGTCGAGGTAGTACTCGGCCGGCATGTCGAGCACGGCGTTGTACTCGTCGTAGAAGCGGCGGTGCTCCTCGGCGCTCTGCAGGTCCCCCTCGACGAGGTGGAGGTAGAAGTCCCAGTGCGAGCCGATGTGGCGGACCGGGTTCAGGGCCATGAAGCCGGCGTGCTGCAGGAAGCCCGGGTAGACGCGGCGGCCGCGCCCCGGGTACATCTCCGGGACCTCCTGGATGAGGTGGGTCTCGAACCAGCGGAGCGGCTTGGCGGTGGCGAAGTCGTTGACCCGGGTCGGGCTCTTGCGGGCGTCGATCGAGCCGCCCATCAGGATGAGGCTCTTCGGCTGCGGCTCGCCGGCCGCCGCCATCAGCGCGGCGGCCGCCAGCACCGGGACCGCCGGCTGGCAGACCGCGATCACGTGCAGGTGCTCGGCGCCGGCGTGGCGGATGAACGCCCGCACGTAGCCGACGTAGTCGTCGAGCGTGAAGGCCCCCGCCTCGACCGGGACGTCGCGGGCGTCGGTCCAGTCGGTGACGTAGACCTCGTGGCCGGCGAGCAGCGTCCGCACGGTGTCGCGCAGGAGCGTCGCGTGGTGGCCGGAGAGCGGCGCCACCAGCAGCACCACCGGCTGCCGCCTGAGCCGCTCGACCACCTGGTCGTCGTCGCTGTAGCGCCTGAAGCGGAGGAGTCGGCAGAACGGCTTCTCCAGCGCGACCTGCTCGACCACCGGCACGCGGGCGCCGCCGACGGTCACCTCATGGATGTCGAAGGCCGGCTTGTCGTAGGTCTTCCCCAGCCGGTAGAGCAGCTCGTACCCGGCGGCGACGCTGCTGGCCCCCGGGAGCTGCGACAGCCAGCTGGTCGGCTCCGAGAACATCTTGGCGCCCGCCCCGGCCATCTCGATCGCGGGGGCGAAGAGCGCGCGGTTGTATTCGAGGAGGCGATAGAGCACCTATTCATCATAGGCGATCCATCCTGGAAATTGGAGCGCTTGCGGCGCCGCGCATTGCCGAAAATTCGCCGACGGCGCTCAACGAAGCTCGAGCAGACGGCGCGGCGTCGTTGGTTCATTGCGCGGTCCAGCCGCCGTCGATGACGATGGTCTGGCCGGTGATGTTGCGCGCGGCTGGCGAGATCAGGAACTCCGTCACCCCGGCCAGCTCGTCGATGCCGATGAACACCCCCTTGGGCATCGGCTTGAGCATGATCTGCGAGATCACCTCCGACTCGGGCATGCCGCGGACGCGCGCCTGATCGGCGATCTGCTGGTCGACCAGCGGCGTCTTCACGTAGCTCGGGCAGAGCGTGTTGACGGTGATGTCGGTGCTGGCCGTCTCGAGCGCGATCACCTTGGAGAAGCCGAGCAGCGCGTGCTTGGCGGCGACGTAGGCGCTCTTGAAGGGGCTGGCGACCAGCGAGTGGATGCTCCCCATGTTGATGACCCGGCCGAAGCCGCGCGCCCGCATCCCCGGCAGGACCGCCCGGGTCAGCGTCACCGCGCCGGTCAGCATGACGTGGAGCAGGTACTCCCACTTGGGCAGCGGGAACTCTTCCAGCGGCGAGACGAACTGCAGCCCGGCGTTGTTGACCAGCACGTCGACCGGGCGGGAGAGCGCGGCCACCGCGTCGGCCACGCTCTTCTCCGAGGTGACGTCGAGCGCGGCCACCTCGGCCGAGCCGCCGCCGGCGCGGATGCGCTCCGCCACCCGGTTGGCGTCGCCCACGTTGACGTCGCTGACCACCAGGTGGGCGCCGGTGCGGGCGAGCTCGGCCGCCAGCCCGGCGCCGATCCCGCTGGCGGCGCCGGTGATGAGGACGGTCTTCACGGCGGGTCGCCCCTACCAGTCGACCAGCGCGGCGCCCCAGGAGAGGCCGCCGCCGAAGCCGCACAGCATGACCCGCGCGCCGGGGCGGAGCTTGCCGTCCGCCGCCGCCTTCTCGAGCGTGAGCGGGATGCTGGCGGCGGCGGTGTTGCCGTAGCGCTCGACGGTGGTGGCGGTCCGCTCCATCGGCAGCTCGAGCGAGCGCATGATCGCCTCCAGCATCCGCAGGTTGCTCTGGTGCAGCACCAGCAGGTCGAGGTCGTCGGGGCGCAGGTCGTGCTCCGCCAGCAGCGCGCGGATCACCCGCGGCACGGTGTCGAGCGCGAAGTCCCAGACCTTGGGGCCGTTCATGACGAAGGTGTTGAGGCGCTTCTCCAGCACCTCGGGGCTGGCCGGCAGCTTGCTGCCGCCGCCCGGCACCTGGATGTGGCGGCTGCCGCGCCCGTCGCTCCCCAGGTGGAAGCGGATCCGCCCCGGCGCCTCCTCGGCCTGCGAGAGCAGCACCGCGCCGGCGCCGTCGCCGAAGAAGACGCAGGTCCGGCGGTCGCTCCAGTTCATGATCTTGGAGAAGGCGTCGGTCCCGATGACCAGCGCGTGCCGGTATCGCCGGGGCGCGGTCAGCATCATGCTCTGCGCGACGTTGAGCGCGAACACGAAGCCGGCGCAGACCGAGTTGACGTCGAAGGCCGGGCACTGCCGCTCGGCCACCCCCAGCTTCTCCTGGATCAGGCAGGCGGTGGCCGGCTGCGACTGATCGGGGGTGGCGCAGGCGACCACGATGAGGTCGACGGCCGAGCGGTCGACGCCGGCGTCGGCCAGGCAGCGCCGCGCCGCCTCGGTCCCCATGTCGCTGGGGGCTTCCCCCTCGGCGGCCAGCCGCCGCTCGACGATGCCGGTCTTGGCGATGATCCAGTCGTCCGAGGTGTCGACCTGCGTCGCCAGGTCGTGGTTCGTCAACGTCCGCTCCGGCACGTAGCCGCCGAGGCCCGAAATTCGAATTCCCATTGGTCACTGCTCCTCGCTGCGCGTTCGCGGCTCGACCGCGCCCATCCGCGTCGAGCGCTCACCCAACCAGGTCGTCGCCGCCGGCCAGAAGCTCCGGTGCGCGCGGCCGCTCACCACCAGGCCGACGTGGCCGGCCGCCATCTCCATCGAGGCGACGTCGCGGGCGGCGACGTGCGGCCGGATCCCCTCCGTCGCCGCCGGCGCCACCAGGTGGTCGTTCTTGGCGGTCAGGAGGAGCAGCGGGCAGGCGATCCGCCCGAGGTCGACGCGCGCGCCGCCGAGCCGCAGCTCCCCCTTCACCAGCAGGTTCCGCTGGTAGAGGTCCTTGACGAAGCGGCGGAAGGTCTCGCCGGCGACCGGGATGTTGTCGTTCACCCAGCGCTCGAGCGCGAAGAACCCGGCCAGGTTGCGCGGCTCGTCCATCTGCTCGTAGAGGGCGACGTTCTTCTCGAGCAGGTTGGCCACCGGGTTCATGAGCAGGAAGCAGGTCTGGAGGAACCAGGCCGGGCAGTTGCCGTAGGCGTCGACCAGGGCGTCGACGTCGAAGTGGCGCGGGTCGGTCCAGAGGTTGAGCAGCGCCTCCTGGCCCGCGAAGTCGATGGGCGCCGCCAGCAGCGTCAGGCTGGCGATCCGCTCGGGCCGCAGCGCCGTGTGGAGGGCGGCCATCGTCCCCCCCATGCAGTAGCCGAGGAGGTGGAGCCGGTCTCCGCCGTGGCCTTGGCCGTGGCGGTCCAGGACCGCCGCCGCCGCGCGGGCCAGGAAGCCATCGACGTAGTGCTCGAGGGTGAGCGTGTGGTCGGCGTCGCCCGGCACGCCCCAGTCGATGAGGTAGACCTCGAAGCCGGCCCGCAGGTACTGCTGGACCACGCTCTTGTCGGGCTGGAGGTCGAGGATGGTGGGGCGGTTGACCAGCGCGTAGCAGAACAGCACCGGCTCGGCGTAGGCGGCGGGCGTCGGGCGCCGGTAGTGGAGCAGCCGGTGCGTCCCTTCGGCGAGGACCACCTCCGCCGGTGAGGTCCCCACCCGCGTCTCGCGCGCCGCCTCGAACAGCGCGGGCGCGTTCAACATCCGGCGCAGGAGCCGCGCCGGCTCGGCGAACAGCGGCGGAAGCCCGGCGGCGGCCGTCGCGGAGCTCTCGGACGTCATCGCGGCGCCCCTACATCGCCATGCCGCCGTTGACGTCCAGCACGTGGCCGGTGACGAAGCTGGCCGACGGCGACGCCAGGTAGAGGACGCTGGCCCCGATCTCCATCGGGTCGCCTAGCCGCCCGACGGGCGTGGTGTCGAGGACCGTCTTGAGCGCCTTGTCGGGGACGCCGTCGAGCATCCGCGTCTTGACGAACCCGGGCGCGATGGCGTTCACCGTCACCCCCTTGCGGGCGTACTCGCGGGCCAGCGTCTTGGTGAGCCCGATGAGCCCCGCCTTGGCGGCCGCGTAGTTGGCCTGTCCGAAGTTGCCGATGCGGCCGACGATGCTGGAGATGTTGATGACCCGCCCCCAGCCGCGCCCCGCCATCGCCTCGATGAAGTGCTGGGTGATCTCGAACACGCTGTTGAGGTTGGTGTTGATGACCTCGTCCCAGGCCTCGCGGTCCATCCGCCGGAACAGGCCGTCGCGGGTCACCCCGGCGTTGTTGACCAGGATGTCGACCGCCTCGAACTCCTCGGTCACGCGCGCGCACATCGCCTTGACCGCGCCGCGCGTCGCCACGTCGCAGGCGTAGGGCTCGGCGCGCCGCCCGAGCTCGCGGATCTCGCGGCAGACGCTCTCGGCCGAGGCGACGCCGTTGGGGCTGCAGCCGACCGCCACGTCGGCGCCGGCCGCGGCCAGCGTCAGCGCGCAGGCGCGTCCGATCCCGCGCGAGCCGCCGGTGACGAAGGCCCGCTTCCCGGCCACGCTGAAGCTGGGGAGGACCGCGGGGGAGGGGCTCTCTTGGATTGCGACCGTCATTGGGACTTCTCCTGTTGAATTCGGAATGGCGACATCAAACGACCGGAAAGAGTCATTGCGCCCATGTTGACGCGCATGAGCTCGAGGAACGCGGGCGACCTCAGGACCTCGGCCGCCGTCCGCCGCGCCTCCGCCAGCAGGCGGGCCCGCAGCTGTTCGGGGCGGCGGAGGCCCCAGAGCGTCTCCAGACACTCCCACCCGAGCGCGCGCCCCCACCGCCAGGCGTCGAACCAGCGGTCGGCGGCCGGGGCGCTAGGCGCGGACATCGCGGGCGGCTTCCGTCGACTTCGCCGCCCACTGCTGGAAGGCCTCGAGCTGCGCCTCGCTCTGCGCCTTGTAGGTGTCGAACAGCTTGCGCCACAGCTCCTCGGTCAGCTTCCGGTAGTCCTCGGCGGAGCGGGCCTCGGTGGCCCGGAACGCCTGCTCGATGAGCTGGATGCCCGCCGCGTAGGTCGAGTCGAGCGAGGCGCGGTGCTTGTCGAGCAGCTCGACGCCCAGCGCGAGCCAGCGCTTCTGCACGCCGCGGGCGGCGTCCCCGGACACGCCGGTGGCGGCCGGGACCGAGCTCCAGTGCTGCGCCCAGTACTTCAGCATCTCCTGCTGCATCTGCAGCGACGACTCCGAGGCTCTGCGAAGGCTGTCGAAGAGTTGATCGACCATTGGTGTCTCCATGTGTTCGTTGTGGCCTGTCGTTGGCGCGTCGGATGGTAGTGCCGGCAAATTGCGCGGCAATTAGGGAGCGTTGCCGATTTCTAGGCCTGCGCCCCGTGGGCGATCTCCAGAGACTTCTCGGTGAACCGCTGCGCTTCCCGGAGGCGCGCCTCCGACTGGTTCCGCAGCCCCTCCATCCACGTGTTCCAGAAGTCCTCGCCGGCGTGCCGGAGCTCCTCGGTCGACTTGGCTTCCGAGATCCGCGAGCTCTGCTCGACGAGGTGGATCACCGATTGGTAGAGCGCCTCCGTCGATTCGCGCTGGCGGTCGAGGAGCTCGACGGCCAGAGCGATCCAGCGCCGGCGGGCCGCCTGCATCGCCTCGGCGGCCCAGTGATAGCTGTCGAACAGGTGGTCGGACATCTCGTCTCTCCCGCGTTGCGGTTCGTCGCGCCCGGCGCGGCCGGGCGGCGCACACGATGGCGCTACGCACGGCCGCCGGCCAGTCGGGCAAACACCGCTAACGTCATCCGCCGGCGCAATTGCGGCCGGCGGTGTTGACCGGCGCGCGCGGCAGCCGCACCAGTGGACGTGATCGGGATCAAGGGCGCGCGCGCCGACCTCTTGTCGGGCCTCAGGCTCATCCTTAATTGAAGAAGACGTGCGCCTCGCCTGGCTGGCTCCCGTCGCCGTGCTCCTCGTCGCTGCCCGCGCGCACGCTCAGGAGAGCGAC
>DASZVW010001008.1:0-3194 GCA_035546895.1 Polyangia bacterium | reverse complement strand
TCGCCGGCCTGGCCGTCAAGCCGCTGGCCCCGGCCATCGCCGCCGGCGCGGCCGAGCTGCACCGCCGCGGCGCGACGGTGGTGGTCGCCGCCGCGCACGCGGGCGGGGTCTGCAAGCGCTTCGACGCCCCCGAGCACTTCGAGTCCTGCGAGCCCGACGGCGAGATCTTCCAGGTCGCGCGCGAGCTGGCCGCCGCCGGCGCCGTCGTCGACGCCGTCGTGGCCGGCCACACCCACGAGGGGGTCGCGCACCGGGTGGCGGGGATCCCGATCGTCGAGGCCTACGCCAACGGCCGCGACTTCAGCCGCATCGACCTGACCATCGATCGGGCCACCGGCCGCGCCGTCGACGCGCAGATCTTCCCGCCCCACCCGATCTGCGCCCCCGCGCGCTGCGCCGGCGAGACCTACGAGGGGGCGCCGGTGGTCCCCGACCCCGCCGTGGCCGCCGCCATCGCCCCCGCGCTGGCCGCGGCGCGCGCCGCGCGCGAGCGCCCGCTGGGCGTGGAGGTCACCGCGCCGATCAAGCGCGCGCAGAAGGTCGAGTCGCCGCTCGGCGACCTGTTCGCCGACCTGATGCGCGCCGCGCGCCCGGGCGCCGACGTGGCGCTCACCAACGGCGGCGGCCTGCGCGCCGACCTGCCGGCCGGGCCGCTCACCTACGGCCGCCTCTATGAGGCCACGCCGTTCGACAACCGCTTCGCCACCGTCCCCGTCACCGCCGGCGAGCTGGCCGAGGCGATCGCGCGCAACCTGGGCCGCGACAACGGCATCATCTCGATCTCCGGCGTGCGCGCCGAGGCCCGCTGCAAGGACGGCGCGCTGGCGGTGACCCTCCGCCGGGCCGACGGACACCCCCTGCCCCCGAACACCAAGCTGACGCTGGTCACCAGCGACTTCCTGGCCACCGGCGGCGACGGCCTCCTCTCGGCGGAGACCAAGCTGCACGCCCAGCTCGACGACGGCCCGCCCATCCGCGACGCCATGGCCGATCTCCTGCGCGCGCGCAAGACGCCGCTCTCCCCCGAGGACCCCGCGCTCCACGACCCCGCCCACCCGCGGATCAGCTACCCGGGCCCCCGCCCCGTCCGCTGCCCCTGAAGCGGTAGCGCGCGGTCGCGCGGTCGCCGACGAGGCGCAGCAGGCCCCGCGCGACGCCGCGCCGGAGATCGCGGCTGGCGGTGGCGGTGGCGATCGTCGGGTTGATGCCGAGATAGTCCTTGCGCGAGAACGCGCGCCCGCCGAGCCGCCGGCGCGCCGAGGAGAGCCGCTCCAGCGCGTCCGGGCGCGAGGGGCGCAGCGCCCCCGCGAGCTCGGCGAGCGCCTCCCGCAGCGCATCGAGCGCGAACTCGACGAAGGCGGTGGAGTCCCCGGCCCTATCGCAGGTGGACAGGACGGCGTAGTACTCGCGTTGCCGGGACTTGATGATCGACTCCGTGGGGACGAAGGCGAACGCGGGGCTCTCCGCCCGCAGGATGACGTGCTGCCAGAGCCGCCCCAGGCGGCCGTTTCCGTCGCTGAACGGATGGATGAACTCGATCTCGTAGTGGAAGACGCACGCCTTCACCAGGAGGGGCACCGTGCGATCCCGCGCCAGGAACGAGAACAGCCCGCGCATGAGCGCGGGAACCCGGGCGGCGCCGGGCGCCAGGTGGCCCACCTTCGACCCGCGGATCACGCCCACGTCGCGCGACCGCCAGCGGCCGGCGTCGGCGACCAGCCCTTCCATCACCAGCGCGTGAGCCGCGAGGAGGTCCCGCGCCGAGGTGGCCCGCCAGCTGGCGGCGCGGTCGTAGGCGGCGACGACGTTGCGCACCTCGCGGATCTCCCGCGCCGGCCCGCGCACCCTCTTGCCGTCGAGGAGCGCGGTGATCTGCTCGGTCGAGAGGGAGTTCCCCTCGATGGCGACCGTCCCCTGGACGGTGCGGATCCGATTGCTCCGGCGCAGCCGGGGCTGCGGCCGCACCTCCCCCGGCCCCTCGCAGCGCCCCAGCCAACGGGCGATCTCCCCGCTCAGGCTGAGGACACGCGGGGTCAGACGGAACGGCGACCGCACCTCGACGATAGTATCAAATGATACTATCGCGCGGGCGGCGCGGGCGCGGGCGCCGCTACTCGCGGATCCAGTTCACGACGAAGAGGCCGTGGCCGCCGCCCTTCTCGCCGCCGTCGATGGGGGTGCCGCCGGTGTCGGTGGTCAGGTAGTCGTCGGTCCAGGGGCCGTCGAGCGGGGCGTCGGCGGTGAGGATGCAGCTCGAGTCGGTGCACTGATCGAGCTTCCACGAGGCGCCGCTGATGTTGTTCTGGGCCATCCAGGCGAACCAGACGTTGGTCTCCGGCTCGCAGACGTCGTTGTCGCCGCTCTTCACCACGCCGCCGTCGGCCGGGGTGGCGCCGAACTCGGTGACGAACAGCGGCAGCCCCATCGAGAGCGCGGTGTTGGCCTTGTTGATGAGCGACTGCCCGTGCGTGCAGGCGTAGAAGTGCAGCGTGTAGAGCAGGTTGGTCCCCGCCACCGGGTCGGCGGCGGCGACGTCGACGTCCTGCGAGTAGGTCGGCGTGCCGAGCACGATCAGGTTGTCCGGATCGACCGCGCGGATGGCCGCCACCACCGTCTGGTGGTACGGCTTGATCTGCGCCCAGGTGACCCTGTTCGGCTCGTTGTAGTCCTCGTAGATGACGTTGGGCTTGTCGCCGTACTGCTGCGCGATGCCGGTGAAGAACGTCGAGGCCTGCGTGGCCTGGCTGCCGCCCGAGGCGGTGACGGCGTCGCTGGTGTGCCAGTCGACGATCACGTAGATGCCGAGGTCGATGGCGTTCTGGACGATGGTGTTCACCTTGGAGAGCATCATCGCCTGGTTGGCGTTGGCGCCGCTGCCCGTCCCCAGGTAGCCGCCGGCCACGTCGACGCCCATCGCGGCGCGGATCACCGACAGCTTCCAGTGGTCGCGCGCGTACTGGATGGCCGGCTTGCTCTCGGGGAAGGTCATGCTCTCGTAGTTGAGCCACTGGCTGCTCACCCCCTTGAGCTGCACCGGGTTCCCCGACTGGTCCTGGAGCTGCGTCCCCACCACCTTGAGCTGGCCGTGCATCGCCACCGGGTTGAGCGCGCCGCCTGCCGCGTCGGCCGCGGCGTCGGCCGGCAAGGCGCCGCCGTGGCCGCCGGTCGCCGTGGCGCCGCCGGAGCCGGTCGCG
>DASZVW010001007.1:0-2607 GCA_035546895.1 Polyangia bacterium | reverse complement strand
GAGGAGGGGGAGTCGACCGTACGCCTCACCTACGCCGAGGCGCTGGCGGCGAGCGGCGCCGCCGCCGAGGCGCAGGCCGCGCTGGCGGTCGCGCGCCAGCGCCTCCTGGCGCGCGCCGACCGCATCGCCGACCTCGGGTGGCGCCAGCGGTTCCTGCACGAGGTTCCCGCCAATGCCCGGCTGCTGGCGCTCTCGGCCGCGTCCGCTGGTTCCGCCGGCTCGACCGCCGCAGCTTGATCGGGGCCGCTGCCTGAGCGCGCCCGCCTGAGCGCGGCCGCCTGAGCGCGCCCGCGCCGGTGCTCGGCCCCTGATCGCCCATGCGGCCATGCTCGCCGGAGGCGCCCCTCGAGCGACGGCGAGCTCGTCGCCTCGCGCGCCGGGCGCCGCGGCCCGAGGCGCGCCTCGTCCGCTCGGAACTTTTTCGGCGGCGTGGGCTGCGCTCCCGATTTGAAATGGCAGCCCACGCCGCCGAAAAAGTCCTCGCGCGGACGGGCGCCGGTTCGGGGAGCGGAGCTCGGCTCGCGCGAAACGCGGGTCGCCCGCTCGAATGGGGTCCGGACCTGGGCGAGCCGATCATGCCCGGCCTACGGGCGAGCCGCCCGAGCCGGCCTGCGGGCGAGCCGACCGAGGCGGGCCACGGGCGAGCCGCCCGAGCCGGGCGCGGGCGAGCCGACGAGCCGGGCGCGGAAGGGCATTTGAAACTTCCGCCCGGGCGACTATGCTGCCCGGCGACACTCCATGGCCACCGTCGACGTTCCGCTCAAGAGAGTCCGTTTCGGCCACACCGCTCGGAAAGACGGGTGGTGGGTCATGCCGCTGGTGACGTTCGTGGTGTTCTCCGCGTTCATCGTCTACGTCACCTGGGCGCTCCTGCAGGGGGAGAACTACAGCTACGGCAACTACCTGTCGCCGCTCTACGAGCCCGAGATCTTCGGCAACTCGCCGCACGCCTGGTTCGGTCCCTGGCGCTGGCCCTGGCTGCCGTTCATCAAGTACTCGCCGGCGATGTTGATCCTGATCTTCCCGCTGGCCTTCCGCCTCACCTGCTACTACTACCGCGGCGCCTACTACAAGGCGTTCTGGGCCGACCCGCCCGCCTGCGCCGTCGGCGAGCCGCGCGACGAGTACCGCGGCGAGCACTCGTGGCCGCTGCTCATTCACAACATCCATCGCTACGCGCTCTACTTCGCGCTCATCTTCAACATCTTCCTGACCATCGGCGCGGTGAAGGGGTTCATCTTCAACGACCCCAAGACCGGGCACGCCTCCTTCGGCGTCGGCGTGGGCTCGCTGGTCATCCTGCTGAACGCCGTCCTGCTCGCCGGGTACAGCTTCGGTTGCCACTCGCTCCGCCACCTCACGGGCGGGGTGATGGACATCTTCTCCAAGTCGCCGGCGCGCAAGAAGGTCTACGACTGCGTGAGCTGCTTCAACCGGCACCACCCGAAGTGGGCCTGGTGCTCGCTCATCTGGGTGGCGCTCACCGACGTCTACATCCGCCTGTGCGCGACGGGCGTCATCACCGACCTGAGGATCTTCTAGACATGCCCGTTCACGAGACTCACGAGCACGACGTCCTGATCATCGGCGCCGGGGGCGCCGGCCTCCGCGCGGCCATCGAGGCCTCGGCGGCGGGCGTCTCCGTCGGCCTGGTCTGCAAGTCGCTCCTCGGCAAGGCCCACACGGTCATGGCCGAGGGGGGGATGGCGGCCTCGATGGGGAACGTCGACGACCGCGACAACTGGAAGGTCCACTTCTCGGACACCATGCGCGGCGGGCAGTACCTCAACAACTGGCGGATGGCGGAGCTGCACGCCAAGGAGGCGCCCGCCCGGGTGCACGAGCTCGAGGCCTGGGGCGCCGTCTTCGACCGCACCAAGGACGGGCGCATCCTGCAGCGCAACTTCGGCGGCCACCGCTACCCGCGCCTGGCCCACGTCGGCGACCGCACCGGGCTCGAGATGATCCGCACGCTCCAGGACCACGGGATCCACAAGGGGATCAAGGTCTACATGGAGCACACCATCACCAAGCTGTTCGTCGACGCCGGGCGGATCGCGGGGGCGTTCGGCTACGACCGCGAGCGCGGCGGCCTGCGGGTGTTCAAGGCCAAGGCGATCGTGCTGGCCACCGGCGGCGTCGGCCGCGCCTTCAAGATCACCAGCAACAGCTGGGAGTACACCGGCGACGGCTACGCGCTGGCCTACGACGCCGGCGCCGACCTGATGGACCTGGAGTTCATCCAGTTCCACCCGACCGGCATGGTCTGGCCGCCGTCGGTGAAGGGGATCCTGGTGACCGAGGGGGTGCGCGGCGAAGGCGGCGTCCTGCGCAACAAGGACGGCAAGCGCTTCATGTTCGACGACGTCCCCGACAACTACAAGGCGCAGACGGCGGACAACGAGGAAGAGGGGTGGAAGTACACCCAGGGGGACAAGAACTCGCGCCGCCCGCCCGAGCTGCTCACCCGCGACCACGTGGCGCGCAAGATCATGAAAGAGGTGCGCGAGGGGCGCGGCAGCCCGCACGGCGGCGTCTTCCTGGACATCGCCTGGATCAAGGCGCGCGTGCCGGGCGGCGCCGAGCACATCAAGAAGAAGCTCCCCA
>DASZVW010001006.1:0-5034 GCA_035546895.1 Polyangia bacterium | reverse complement strand
GAGGCCGACACGCTGTTCCTGGCCGGCGAGATCGCGCTCGCCCGGCGCGACGCCGACGCGGCCGTCGCGGCGCTGCAGGGGATCCTGGCGCTCCCGGGCCCCGCGCGCGACGGCTACGCCGTGGAGGTGCGGCTCGGGCTGGCCGAGATCCACCGCCGGAACCCGGCCGACGCCGAGGCCCACCTGCGGCGGGCGGTCGACTTCGTCCCCACCCGGGTCGAACCCCGCGCCCTGCTCGCCGAGCTCTACGCCGACCAGGGGCGCACGGCCGATCGGCTGGAGGCGCTCGAGGGGGCGCTGCGGCTCGACCCCATGAACGACGCGGCCGCCAAGGAGGTGGTGATCGGCGAGGCGCGCGCCGGTCACCCGAGCCGGGTCGTCGAGTTCGGGCCGATCGCCGTCTTCATCGACCCGGCCGACGCCGATCTGCACGCGGCGCTAGGCCGCGCCCTGGCGGCCACCGGCCAGGGCGCCGCCGGCGCCGCCGCGCTCGAGCGCGCCCTCCTCTTCCGCCCGGCCGCCCCGGCCGCCCTGCACCTGACCCTCGCCGCGCTCTACGATCGGCTCGGCGAGCGGAGCCGCGCCGCCGCCCACCGCGACGCCGCCCGCCGCTGAGGCCGCGGGCGGCGGCACCGGGAAGGCCATCGTGAAGGTGGTCCCCCGCCCCGGCTCGCTCTCGACGTCGATCTGCCCGCCGTGGTCGACGACGATCTGCTGGACCAGCGCCAGCCCCAGCCCGGTCCCCTGCGCCTTGGTCGAGAAGAAGGGGTCGAAGATCTTCCCCAGATCGGGCGCCGCGATCCCGGCGCCCGAGTCCGAGACCCGCACCAGCAGCCGGGACGCCGCCCGATCCGCCGCGACCGAGACGGTGAGCCGCTTCGCGGCCGCGCCGGCCAGCGCCTCGCGCGCGTTGCGCACCAGGTTGAGCAGCGCCTGCCGGAGCTGCGCCTCGTCGGCCGCCAGCTCCGGCAGGTCGGGCGCGATCTCCACCGCCACCGCGATCCCCTCCTTCTCCAGCTCGCCGCGCGTCAGCGCCAGCGCCGAGGCGACCAGCGCGCCCAGGTCCTCGCGCTCCAGCTTGGGGCGCGGCAGCCGGGTGAACCGCAGGTAGGTCTCGGTGATCTCGGTCAGCCGATCGACCTCGCCGATGATCGAGGCCACCAGCCGGCGCGCCTCCTCGGCCCCGGCGCCGAGCTCGTCGCCCAGCAGCTCGGCGTTGAGGCCGATCGACGACAGCGGATTGCGGACCTCGTGGGCGATCTGCGCCGCCATCCGCCCCACCGTGGCCAGCCGCTCGGAGCGGATCAGCCGCTGCTCGCGCTCCTGGATGGCGTCGGCCATGGCGTCGAACTCGCGCGCCAGGTCGCCGATCTCGTCGTGCGAGGTGACGCCCGTGCGCTGCGCGTACTCGCCCCCCGCGACCTGCCGGGCGCGCCGCCGCAGCACCCCCAGCGGGCGCAGGGTCCGCAGCGTGAAGAGGAAGACCGCCAGCGCCACCGCCAGCCCGGCCGCCCCCAGCAGGATGGCCATCGACAGCGAGGTCTCCTCGTCGTCGGAGAGCCGCTGCGCGATCTGCCCGTTGGCCCCCCGGAGCGGCTGCCGCATCCGGTTCAGGCCGTGGACCAGAGTGGCGAAGTGGCTCTGGAAGTCGGCGCGGGCGCGCGGCTCGACGGAGGCCGCCGCCGCCCCCAGCTCGCCGGCCAGCGCGTCGAGCTGCCGCCCGAGCGCCGCGATCTGCCGCCGCCGCAGGTTGAAGTCCGCGCGCCGCGACGACGACGGCTCCTTCTCGAGGTAGCGGTCGATGGCCCCCACCGCGTCGTCGATCTGCTTGCGCGCCGTCCGCAGCGCCAGCGGCAGGTTGGGGTCGAGCCGGTCCCCCGCCCGCCCGAGCGAGGGCGCGAAGTCGTTGAGCGACTTCCAGGCCGCGTCGACCGCCCCCTGCAGCTCCAGGTAGGCCTCGTTGGCCACCACCCCCTGCCGCGCCCGGTGGACCGACAGCAGCGTGAAGGTGGCGTAGCCGGCGAACGCCAGCAAGAGGGCGCCGAAGGCGAGCCCGATCTTGCCGAAGACCCCCAGCCGCATGCCGATTCACGCTAGCACGCCGGGCGGCGGGCCCAAATTCGCCTCACGCCCCAGGCCTCCCGGGCAGGTCGCGGCGCGCCAGAATGTGGTGGTCGGCATTGACAGGGGGTAAGCGGGCGGAAAAAATGGGCCCCCGCATGAGTTTACGGGGCATGGGGACCCTCCTTCTCGTGCTGGCCTCCTGGCCAGCCGCCTCCGCCGTGGCCGCCGAGGCCGGGACGCCGACCGCGGTGCTGGGCCTCGAGCCGCTGGAGGGCGTCCCCGACGCCCTGGCCGCGGACATCACCGATGCGGTGCGCCAGCGGGTCGCCGCCACCAAGGACTACCAGCTCTTGCAGGGGAAGGACCTGGTCGAGGTCAAGCTGGTCTTCGCCTGCCCCGACGAGGCCCCGGCCTGCCTCTCCCAGGCGGGGAAGAGCCTGGGGGCCGCCAAGCTCATCTACGGCAACGTCAAGAAGACCGGCGACGACTACCAGGTGACGCTCAAGCTGCTGGACGTGGCCCGGGCGGTGGTCGAGAGCTTCACCGCCGACACCATCCCCGGCGGGCGCGCCAACGCCACCGCCCTGCGCCAGCTGGCCCCGATCTGGCTGGCCAAGCTGAGCGGGAAGGGAAATGGCTCGATCACCGTGCGGGCGAACCTGACCGGCGCGGCGGTCAGCCTCGACGGGACGCGCGTGGGGGTGACCGGCTCCGCGCCGGTGGTGGTCTCGGACCTCTCGCCCGGCAAGCACGAGGTCGCGGTGGAGAAGAGCGGCTACACCACCACCAAGCAGGACTTCACGCTGGCGGCCGGTCAGAGCCTCCCGCTGACGCTCGATCTGAGCCCCGTGTCGGTCGAGGTCCCCAAGCCCCGGGGCGGGGCGCAGGCCGCCCAGGGCGCGGGGGCCACCGAGCCGCTCCCCAGCGAAAGCAACTCCCACGCCGGCGCCCAGGTCGGGTTCTGGATCGCGGTGGTGGGGACGGCGGCCTCGGCGGGGCTGGCGGTGAAGTTCGGGCTCGACGTCCGGGACATCAACAAGCAGCTCGACGCCTACCGCCGGTTCTCCTGCACCTCGTCGACCGGGATCTGCGACAGCCAGGGGAAGACGGCCAATCCGCTCACGGCCGCCCAGAACGCCAGCAAGAGCAGCCTGGTCGACCAGGGGAACCGGGACCAGACGCTGCAGTGGGTCTTCGTGGGCGTGGGGGGAGCCTTCGCGGTGGCGGGCGGGTACCTCCTCTACAAAGGCTACTTGGCCTCGGACGGGACCCAGAGTGCATCCAATCACGGCCTCAGGATCTTCCCCACCGCGACCGCCTCGGCCCGCGGAATCGTGGCGGAGTTCGATTTTTAGCGCCCTTTCTTTTAGAATCGGCGGCTAGGTGCGTCTAGCTTTGTCGAGGGGGACCAGAGGACCTTGAGCGCCACCGCCAGCCTGATCAACCAGACCATCGGGAACTACCGGGTCAGCAAGTTGCTCGGCGAGGGCGGGATGGGCGTCGTGTACCTGGCGCAGCACCCCGTCATCGGCCGCAAGGTGGCCATCAAGCTGCTGCACGCGGTTTTGGCCCGGGACCAGGACATCGTCTCCCGGTTCTTCAACGAGGCGCGGGCCATCCACATGATCGCCCACGAGAACATCGTGGAGATCCTGGATTTCGGGCAGACCACCGACGGCCAGCCGTACTTCATCATGGAATTCCTGGAGGGCGAGTCGCTCAGCGAGATCGTCAGCCGGGGAGCCATGGCGCCCGACCAGGTGACGCTCATCGGCGGCCAGATGTGCCGCGCGCTCGGCGCCGCGCACGCCAAGGGGATCGTCCACCGCGATCTCAAGCCGCACAACGTGCAGATCGTGAACAAGCCGGACGGCGCGCTGCAGGTGAAGATCCTCGACTTCGGCGTGGCCAAGATCCTGGCCTCCCCCGACGGCGCGCAGTCGGTGAAGACCCGGACCGGTTCGCTGATGGGCACGCCGCTCTACATGTCCCCCGAGCAGTGCAAGGGGGCCGGGGCGCTGGACCACCGGACCGACATCTACTCGCTGGGCGTCATGCTGTTCGAGATGCTGGCCGGCCGGCCGCCGTTCGTGGCCGAGGGGGTCGGCGAGCTGTTCGCCAAGCACATGCTCGAGGAGGCGCCGCCGCTCATCGACTTCGCGCCCCAGACGCCGCCGCACATGGCCGCGGCGGTCATGCGGTCGCTCCAGAAGGAGCCGGGCGATCGGTTCCCGAGCATGGAGGAGTTCCGCAAGGCGCTGGTCGGCGAGGTCAAGCTGGAGGCGCCGACCCGGGTGCCGGGCGCGCGCGGCTCGATGGCGGCGGTCTCGGCCACGATGTCCTCCTCCAAGGCCTCCACCACCCTGTCGGACGCCTCGTCGGAGATCGACGACTCGCAACGGCCGGCGGGCAACCGGAGCAAGAAGCTCTGGGTGGGCGCGGGCGCCGCGCTGGCGGTGGCGGGGATCGGCTTCATGCTGATGCCCAGGGACCACGCCAAGCCGGCCGCGCCGGCGGCGGCGCTCCCCGCGCCGGCGGCCGCCCCCGTCGCGCCGCCACCGGTGGCGCCGCCGCCCGCCAAGACGGTCACGCTGCGCTTCGAGGCCGATCCCCCCGGCGCGCACCTCTTCGCCAAGAAGGACGGCAAGGACCTGGGCGCCATCCCCGTCGAGCTGCAGCTCCCCAAGGGGGACCAGTCGTCGGACTACCTGTTCCGGCTGGCCGGGTACCGCGAGGTGGCGCGGAGCGCGGAGCCGAACGCCAACCGCACGCTCCACGTCTCGCTTGAGAAGGTCGCGGCCCCGCCGGCGCCCGCGGCGGCCGCCGAGCCGGCCAAGCACCACGCGGCGGCGCACCACGGCGCCAACAAGAAGAAGAGCCCCATCGACGAAGACGGCCTGGCGACGCCGTCGTTCTAATAGATCGGGGGGCGTCGCGCGCTGGCGCGCGCTTGGGCCCCCCGCGCCCCCG
>DASZVW010001005.1:0-2172 GCA_035546895.1 Polyangia bacterium | reverse complement strand
CATCTCCGTGAGCGCCGATTTGATGAGCGAGGGGATGATCGTCCGGTAGTGCGCCGGCGCGAGCAGCACGTCTTTGATCGCCGCCGGCGCGGCGGCCACGTGGGTGGCGGCGCGGACGCGCGGGGCGTCGGGGACGTTCGGCTG
The DNA here is from genome assembly GCA_035546895.1 of Polyangia bacterium. Classification (GTDB taxonomy): domain Bacteria; phylum Myxococcota_A; class Polyangia; order Fen-1088; family Fen-1088; genus JADGRB01. The sequence continues at coordinate 2,028 of DASZVW010001005.1, read as the reverse complement.
ATCGATCTCCAGCAGGTCGACGGCGCGGTCGGGCGGCAGCGCCGCGGCCAGCGCGGCGGCGAGGCGCCCGTCGTCGTCGGCCGCGCGCGCCGCGGGCGCCAGCGCGGCGGCGAGCGCGAAGGCCGGCAGGATAGCGCGGAGCACGCGCGCCACGGGCGTCAGCTCTTTTTCTTGATGAGGACGCCCGGGGGAATGCTCTTGGTCCGCTCGCGGGCCTTGGGCGTGCGGCCAGCCGCCAGCTCGTCGAGGTAGCTCTGGATCTGCTGCTGCGTGTAGGCGGGCAGCGGATCGAAGCGAACGCCGACGTCGCCGGTCTCGGCGCTCCCCAGGCAGGCGACCTTGCCCGGCAGGTGCAGCCGCTCGCCGTCGGGGAGGGTCATGATGATGTCGACCGGCGCCCCCAGCGAGATGCGCGCTCCCAGCGAGAGGCGCATCCCGCCCAGCGAGAGGTTCACGGTGTAGACCGCCTGCAGCGCCGTCCAGGTCGGGATCCGCACCTCGACGAGCGAGCGGGTGGTGAAGCGCTGCGAGCTCCGTCGTTCCGAACGGGGGTCCGAAGGTTCTTCTTCCATGGCGCCCGGGAGGTGGATGATTATCTCACAGCCAACGTCTGACTAAAGGAGCCGCGATGAAAACGACTGCGTTTGTTGCCGGTGCGTTGCTTTTGGTAGGTGCGTCTGCCGCCCACGCCGCCAAGTCGGTGAAGGTGACGATGAACGCCGTCACGCCGGAGGGCGTCGGAAAGTCGATCGGGACCGTGACGATCAAGGAGGGGAAGGACGGCGTCACCCTCGAGCCCAAGCTGAAGGGGCTCTCCCCGGGCGAGCACGGCTTCCACATCCACGAGAACCCCAGCTGCACCCCCGCCGAGAAGGACGGCAAGATGACCGCCGCGCAGTCGGCCGGCGGCCACTTCGATCCGGCCGGCACCAAGGCGCACAAGGGGCCGGGGGGCGGCGGGCACAAGGGGGACCTGCCCAAGCTGGTGGTCTCCGACAAGGGGGACGCCAAGGAGAAGCTCGAGGTCAAGGGGCTGACGCTGGCCGACTTCCAGGGGAAGTCGCTGATGATCCACGAGGGGGGCGACAACTACAGCGACACGCCCAAGCCGCTCGGCGGCGGCGGCGCGCGCATCGCCTGCGGCGTCGTCAAGTAGAGCGCGCGTGCGCCGGCTGGTCGCCTTCGTGAAGCTGGGCCGCCCGCAGTTCCTGGTGGGCGGCTTCGTCCTCTACGGGCTCGGCGCGGCGCTGGCGGTGGCGGGCGGCGCGCCGTTCGACGGCTGGCGGTTCGGGTGGGGGCAGCTGGTCGTCACCGCGACGCAGCTCATGACCCACTACGCGAACGACTACTTCGACCTGGCGGCCGACCGCGCCAACCGGACCCCGACTCGCTGGTCGGGGGGGAGCCGCGTGCTCCCCGACGGCGCGCTGGCGCCCGCGGTGGCGCTGCGGGCCGCGCGCCTGCTGCTGGCGGTGGCGGCGATCGCGGCGGCGGTGCTGGCCCGGCGGGCGGGGGGCGGGGCGCTCGCGCTGGCGGCGGCGATGATCGGGCTCGCCTGGGGCTACAGCGCGCCGCCGCTGCGGTTCTGCGCGCGCGGGCTCGGCGAGCTGACCACCGCGCTGGTGGTGACGGTCCTGGTGCCGGTGTTCGGCTACCGGCTGCAGGCGGGCGCGGTGGCGGCGCCGATCTTCTTCGCCGCCGCGCTCCCCGCGGCGCTGCAGTTCGCCATGCTGCTGGCCATCGAGCTCCCCGACGCGGCCGGCGACGTCGCCGCCGGCAAGCGGACGCTGGTGGTGCGGCTGGGGGCGCTGGCGGCGGCGCGGCTCTACGCGGCGCTCACGCTGGCGGCGTTCGGCGCGCTGCCGCTGTGGGCGCGGGCGGGGCTGCCGGCGCGGGTGGCGATGGCGCCGCTCCTGCTGGCGCCGATCGCCATCTGGCAGGCGGCGCGGGTGGCGCGCGGCGCTTACGGCGATCCGGCGCGCTGGGGGAGCGTGGCGTTCTGGGCGGTGGCGCTGCTGATCGGCAGCG
>DASZVW010001004.1:0-5066 GCA_035546895.1 Polyangia bacterium | reverse complement strand
AAAAGGCCCCGCGGGGCAAAACGCCTCGCGCGCGTCGCCGCGGCGGGGGACGCCGGCGCGGGTCGGCCGCGGTGCGGGACTGCGGTACTCTCCTCCGCTCAACCTGACGGTGGGGAGCTCGATGTCACTTTCCGATCTCGCGTCCGTGGGGAGCTTCGTCAGCGGCTTCGCGGTCCTGATCTCGCTGATCTACCTGGCGCTCCAGGTGAAGCAGACCAAGCGCAACCAACAGATCGCGATCAGGCACAGCCGCGCCTCCCGGGTCGTCGAGCTGCACCTGGCGCTGGCCAACGCCGCCGTCGCGGACGCCTGGCTGCACGGGTCGGGGAGCCCGGAGGCGCTGACGCCGATCGAGCTCGGCCAGTTCAACAACCTCTGCCGCGCGCTGTTCTTCCACTTCGAGGACTCGTTCTATCAACGTGAAGAGGGGCTCTTGAACGACGACGCGTTCGAGACCGTCGTGGCCGGCGCCCGGCTGTCGGCGCGGAGCCCCGGCTGGCGCGCCGCCTGGAAGCTGGCGCGCCCCAACTTCGGCGGACCGTTCCTGGCCTTCATGGACGGCGTCGTCGCCGGGGCGACCGCCGAGCCCCCGGTGAACCTGTCGCTGGAGGCCTGGAAGGCCGCCTTCGCCGCCGAAGCGTCGCGCACGCCGTAGCCGGCGCCTCCACGCTCAGCCTCGGAGAAAGCCGAGCAGGTCCTCGTTGACGCGCGCTTTGTGGGTGGTGCACAGGCCGTGCGGCGCCCCCTGGTACACCTTCAGCGTGGCGTCCTCGACGATCTTGGACGACAGGAGGGCGGAATCGGCGAGGGGGACGATCTGGTCGTCGTCGCCGTGCAGGATGAGCGTGGGGACGTCGATGCGCTTCAGGTCCTCGGTCAGGTCGGTCTCGGAGAACGCCTTCACGCAGAAGTACGAGGCCGGCATCCCGGCCGCCAGGCTCTGCAGCAGGAACGATTCGCGCACGCCGTCGGAGGCCTTCGCGCCCGGCCGGTTGTAGCCGTAGAAGGGGAGGGCGAGCTCCTTGAAGAACTGCGCCCGGTCGGCGAGCACGCCGGCGCGGATCTGGTCGAACGCCTCGCGGGGGAGGCCGCCGGGGTTGCGGGCGGTCTTCAGCATGAGCGGCGGGATGGCCCCGATCAGGACGGCGCGCGCCACCCGCCGGGTCCCGTGCCGGCCGAGGTAGCGGGTGACCTCGCCGCCGCCCGTCGAGTGCCCGACCAGCGTCGCTTCCTTGATGTCCAGCGCGTCCAGGAGCTGCCCCAGGTCGTCCGCGTAGGTGTCGAGGTCGTTGCCGGTCCAGGGCTGGCTGGAGCGCCCGTGGCCGCGCCGGTCGTGGGCGATGCAGCGGTAGCCGTTCGAGGCCAGGAAGAACATCTGGTCCTCGAAGGCGTCGCCGCTGAGCGGCCAGCCGTGGCTGAACACCACCGGCGGCCCCTGGCCCCAGTCCTTGTAATAGATCGACGTGCCGTCTCTGGTCGTGAACGTGGTCGCCATGGATCGCCTCCGTGCCCGACACCGTTGCGCCTCGGTCGCGGGCCGGCAATGCGCCGACGACGGAATGGGGTAGGCTGCGGCCCGCCCCCGGATGCGCCGCTTCGCCGTCACCGCCGTCGCTCTCGCCGCGTCCGCCTGCGCGCATCGGGCGGCGCCGGTCCGTCCGCCGCCGTTGCCACCCCCGCCGCCGTCTCCCGCGCCGGCGTCGGCGCCGCGCGCCTGTCCGGCGGTGCTCGCCCGCGCGCAGGGGAACGTGACCGACCTCGTGCTCTCGGGCGACCACCTCTACTGGGTCGCCCAGGGGAGCTGGAAGCTGGGGTTCACCGACGGGGCCATCCGGCGCGTCGGGCTCGACGGGCTCGGCCTCGGGACCGTCGCCGAGGCCTCGGGGCCGCGCGGGCTGCTGGTCGACGCCACGGGCGTGTTCTGGACCGCCGAGCCGACCCTCCGGCAGGACGACCAGGTGCGCGCCGCGCCGCCCGAGGCCCGGGCGGGGACGCTCTGGTTCCTGCCGAGCGCCGGGGGCCAGCCGCGGCTGCTGGCCTCCGGGCTGGTCGACCCGCTGTTCCTCCAGGCGGGCGGCGATCGGCTCTTCTTTTCCAGCGGCCGGCTGAAGGCGGTGCTGGCGGTGCCGCGCGCGGGCGGGGCGCCCGAGGTGCTGGGCGAGGCGCCGGGGCGGGTCTCGCAGATCGCCCTCGACGCCACGCACGTCTACTTCGGGATCGACGAGTACCATACGGGGAAGGTGGGGCGGGTGCCGCGCGCGGGCGGGCCGATCGAGATCCTGGCCGACGGCCTCGACCGCCCCTGGGGCGTGGTGCTCGACGACGGCCACGTCTACTTCGCCACCCAGGGCGGCTACCGGGGCGCCGAGCTCGTCGCGCGCGTCGCCAAGACGGGCGGCCCCCTCGAGCGGCTGGCGTCACTGCCGCGCCCGAAGCGGCTCGCCCTCCAGGGGGCCTGGCTCTACGTGGCCACCGAGAAGGGGATCGCCAGGGTCGGCAGCGCGGGGGGCGCGGTCCGCTTCCTGTCGTCGACCGCCGCCAGCGCCGTCGCCGTCGACGGCGCCTACGTCTACGCCGCCGAGGCGGACGACACGATCACCTGCGTCCCGAACCCGGGCGGGTGAGCCGGGACGCCCGCACGCTTGAATTGCGGCGCGGGCATCACGCGTGAGTGAATCCGGGAACCTTGACCCTCACGAAGGATTCGATGTCGTCGGCGGCGGCCCAGGCTTGCTCCCTCACGTACTGGGATGGATCGTGCAGGCCAGCAGCGACAATGCCGACGGCCTCGTCGTCAGAGCTGCCAGAGCGCCGCGCCAGATGTCCGAGACCGAGAACGGCGTTCCCCGGAATGAATTCGTCACTATGTGTGCTGAGCTGCTTGCACAGCGAGTTGGCAGATGCGTAGTCATCGGAATACAACCCGACCCCGATTGCCACGCGTCTGACGACCTCTCGATCGTCGTCGGCCAAGGCCCTCTCCAATACGTCGCGTCCAGGAAGTCCGACGTCCGCGTATGGTGTTTGTTCGTCATTCGAGTTCCAGAACTGTGGGGTCGACGCGGATCGTCCCATCCTTGGTGACGGTTACACCGCTCTTTCGCAGGACATTCTTCATCGTCGGCGTGAGCTGATCTCGTTGTTCCTGATGTCAATGCCGATGCGGCGACTGGTGTTCATAGACCAGATGAAGCCCGTCTGGCGCCACGGTACAATCTGATCGTTGCCATGAAGAACTCCCTGGGAGTGAGGGTACCCTTCCGCATTGCTCGGATGTTCGCGATCGCCGCGGCGGTCCCCGCCGCCGGGTGCGACCTGGCGCCGACGTCGTCGCTGGGTAGTGCGGTGAGCGCGCCCGCCTGCCAGGCGCCCGCGGGGCGGACGACGCTCTACGACGGCCAGAGCGAGGGCCCGGTGAGCGGGCTGTTCGTGAGCGGCGGGCAGGTCCTGTTCTCCACCACGTATGGGCTCTGGAGCGTCCCGCTGGCGGGCGGGGCGCCCGTCGAGATCGCCGCCGGCGCGACCGGCGTCGGCGTGGTGGGCGGGACGCTCTACTACACGGCGTCGCACGCGGTGGGGGCGCCCGGCGCGGACGGCCGGCAGTCGTCGTCGGTGGCGCTCTACGCGGCGCCGTTCACCGGGGGCCCGATCGACGCGGGCGCCGCGGCGCTGGTCCAGGACGACTTCACGGCCGGCGCCAGCGCGCAGGACGGCACGTCGCTGTACGTGGTCGGCCCGGGGCTGGGCTCGATCCTCCGGCTGACACCGCCGGCCACCGCGCCGACGAGCCTCAGCCTCGACGCCACGCTGGAGGTGCGGGCGCTGGCGGTCGAGGGGGGCTTTCTCTACGCGGCGGTCGGCGATCTCTCCACCTCGCCGAGCGCGGGGCTCATCGTGCGAATCCCCAAGGCGGGCGGGGCGCTCGAGCGGCTGACGGCGCCGGCGGGGTTCCCCGACGGGCTGGCGGCGGACGCCAGCGGGCTCATCTGGATCCAGCAGCCCCCCGTCGGCACCTTCGGCAACTCGTCCATCGTGCGCGCCGATCTGGCCGGCCGGGGCGTCACCACGTTGGTCGACGGAAGCGCCGGGAGCCCCAGTGCCCTCGGCCTCGGCGGCTCCAGCCTCTACCTGCTCACGGACGTCCTCGCGCGCATCAGCGAGCGCGGCGGTCCGGTCGAGGCCCTCACGGCCGCGCTGACCAGCGCCGGGATGCTGCAGGTCTCGGGCTCCGACGTGGTGTGGGTCGACAACGCCTCCCGCGCGCTCTCCTCGACGGCGCCGACCACCGTCGAGGTCCTCTGCGCCGCCCCGCCCGCGCACCCCTGAACGGCGCGCCGGACCGCTACGGCCGGGCGGCGGCGGTCACCGGCGCCACCCGCGTCACCGTCTGCAGGAAGTGGAACGGGAAGGTGCGGCCGCCCGCGGTGACCTGCAGCCAGACGAACCCGGCCTGGAGGTTGATCGGCAGGTAGACGAGGCCGGAGGTCCCCTGTCCGGGGAAGAGCGAGTTGCGCCGCAGCGCCTGGTTGGACCAGAGCTGCCGCTGGACGGCGATGCTCGCCTGCGCGCTGTCGACGGCCGCCGCGTGGTCGTCCATCGCCTGGGCGGCCAGGACCGTGTTCCCCCCGCGACCTGGGTGGCCGCTGGCGGCGGCGGCGACGTCCCCGACCGCGCTCAGCAGCACCAGCGTCCCCAGGAAGGCCTTGCTGTTGGCGGCGTCGGCCGCGTCGCGCGACTCGGCGGTGTCGAGCGCCGCCAGCACCTGCTCGGGATCGATCACCCGACGCGACGGGGCGCAGGAGCGGGCGTCGGCCGTGCGACAGACGGCGTAGGTGATGTCCCGCGGATCGACCTCCAGCCGGTCGCCGGTGCCGTTCTCGACCTCCACCCGGACCGCCAGCGCGCGTCCGTCCTGGTGCTCGAACGCGGCGGCGACCCGCACGCCGGTCTCCATCCGCTGCACGGAGGCGCGCCCGCCGACCCAGATCACGTCGGCGGCGTCGGGGTTGAGGCGGACCAGCGGCGCGGGGGTGGCGCAGCCGGCGAGCGCGACGATGGCCAAGGAG
>DASZVW010001003.1:0-1948 GCA_035546895.1 Polyangia bacterium | reverse complement strand
GACCCATAGTCACTCTCGCGACGGCGATCATGGGTCAAACCGGCTCCCGCCGAAGACTCGAAGTCGCCTCGACCCTGACTTCCGCGGTTTTATCGCGCCCCGTTGCATCGTCTTGGGCATGAGCAACGCGCTCCCGCACCGTGTCGGAGCACGTGTCACATCACCGTCACGAACACACTTTACTGGGAACTATTTCAGGTTGGAGTCGAGCCAGCGTCCGAGCATGCCGCCATCCAGTGCCCCGGATTGCCGCGCGACTTCGCGCCCGTCACGAAACAGGATGAGCGTCGGAATGCTGCGGATATTGAATCGGCCGGCGAGCTCCTGCTGTTCGTCGGTGTTGACCTTCGCAACCTGCAGCGTCGTGGCACGATCGTGTGCCACGCGATCGAGCACCGGTACCATCATCCTGCAGGGGCCGCACCAGGGCGCCCAGAAGTCAACGAGCACCGGCAGGCTCGTACGTTCTACGTATGTCGTGAAGCTCGCCTGGTTGAGCGAGACCGTCTGGCCGGAGAGCAGCTCTGATTTGCAGCGAGGGCACTTCGGGTGCTCCGCAGACCGCTCGGAGGGCACACGCACGACCGCGTGGCATTGCGGGCAGGCAGCCAGGATCGAGGCCTCAGCGGCGGCGCTATTCATGATCGGCTCGGGTGTGAACTACGTCCCACCGACGTGGGGTCGGTGGACGCGGTTTCAACGTAGGCGCCTGGCGCACAGGCTCTCTTGATCCACAGAAAAAAGACCCCCATGTTGCAACCCGATTATGGGCACGCGTACCGTGCGTCCTTGAAGAACACGCGCCCACGTCGGCGCACGAACCGAGCACTATGGAATACCAGGACTATTACAAGACTCTGGGCGTCGCCCGTACCGCCACGGCGGACGAGATCAAGAAGTCCTATCGGCGGCTCGCCCGGAAGTACCATCCGGACGTCAGCAAGGAAAAGAACGCCGAGGAGCATTTCAAGGAGGTCCAGGAGGCGTATGAGGTCCTGAAGGATCCGGAGAAGCGGGCGGCTTACGACCAGCTGGGCAGTAACTGGAAGTCCGGCGAGCAGTTCCGGCCGCCGCCGGACTGGGCGAGCGGCTTCGAGTTCCGGGGCGGCCCTCGTCCGGACGGCCGGCAGAGCTCCGGCTCGCGGCAGAGCGCGGAGGAAGTCTTCGAGGACGAGGGCTTCAGCGATTTCTTCTCATCGCTGTTCGGCGGTGGCCGGGGGCCGTTTGCATCGGCCGGCCGCAGCCGCGCCGGCCGGGATCATCATGCCGTCATCGATATCGACCTCGAGGAAGCCTTTGCCGGCACGACGCGGACGCTGGACCTGAAGCGCCCCAAGGTGAAGTCGGACGGGACTCTGGAAATCGAGCCGCACACGGTCAAGGTCACGATCCCCGCGGGCGTGACCGAAGGTCAGCCGATTCGTCTGGCGGGCCAGGGCGAGCTGGCCCCGGGAGGCGGGAAGGCGGGCGATCTGTACCTCGAGGTGCACATCCGTCCCGACAAGCTGTTCCAGCTGGAGGGGCGCGATGTCACCCTCACTTTGCCGGTGGCCCCCTGGGAAGCCGCACTCGGCGGCCCGGTGAAGGTCCCGACGCTGGCGGGCCCGGTTGAAATGAATATCCCCGCGGGAGCACAGTCGGGGCAGAAGTTGCGTTTGCGGGGCCGAGGCCTGCCCGGCGCCCAGCCGGGCGATCAGTACGTGCAGCTGAAGGTCGTCCTGCCGCAGGCCAACACGCCGGAAGCCCGGGCGTTGTACGAGGACATGCGCCGGAAGCTGGCGTTCGATCCACGAGCCGATCTCGCGAGGTAAGCCCATGACCCAGGCAAGCGACCCCATCCAAGCCCACGTGCTCGACGAGCGTGATTGGATCGGGGCGACGGAGATCTGCCACCTTTGCCGGATCGAGCTGACCGCCGTGGTCGAGCTCGCGGACCTGGGTCTCGTCT
>DASZVW010001002.1:0-1689 GCA_035546895.1 Polyangia bacterium | reverse complement strand
CGCCGGTGCCGGTCGTCCCGCCGCTCCCCGGGGCGCCCGCCGCGGCTCCCCCGGTCGCGCCGCCGGTGCTCCCGGCGCTCCCCGACGAATTGCAACCGGCGGAGATCAGACAGAGAACGGGCCACAGGACGCGGAGAGGCGCAACTCGGCTCATATGGAGATGTGACACCGCCCGGGAGCCGGGGCTCATCCTTTTGAGCGGACGGCGCCGGGCCGGCGCGTCGGGCGGGTCAGCGGGTGGGCGGCGGCGTGCCGCTGGCGCTCCAGCCGCCGCCCAGCGCCTTGATGAGCTGGACGCTGGCCAGGCAGCGGCGGGTGGCGATGTCGGCCTGGGTCCGCTCGTTGGTGAGCTGGATGGTCTGCGCCGTGAGCACCTCGAGGTAGGTGGTCACGCCCCCCTTGTAGCGCTTGTTGCTGAGCGCCAGCGACTCGCGCGAGGCCTCCACGGCGGCCGCCTGGGCGTCGGCCTCGTCGGCCAGGATGCGGAGCGCGGCCAGGTTGTCCTCGACGTCCTCGAAGGCGCCCAGCACGCTCTGCCGGTAGGTGGCGACCTGCGCCTGGTAGAGATCGCGCGCCTGGTCGGTGAGGGCGTGGCGGCGGCCGGCGTCGAACAGCGTCTCGAACGCCGAGGCCCCCAGCGACCACAGCAGGCTGGGGATCTGGAACAGCGTCCCCAGCCCGCCGCTCTCGAGGCCGCCCGTGGCGGTGAGCGTCAGGTTCGGGTAGTAGGCGGCCACGGCGACGCCGATCTGGGCGTTGGCGGCCGCCACCCGCCGCTCGGCGGCGGCGACGTCGGGGCGGCGCTCGAGCAGCGCCGAGGGGACCGCCAGCGGGACGGCGGGCAGGGGGACCGCGGCGGGGTTGACCGGCAGCGAGAACGACGCGGCCGGGACGCCGATCAGGGTGGCGATGGCGTGCTCGAGCTGCGCGCGCGCCACGCCGGTGTCGATCCCCTGCGCCTTCACCGTGCGGTACTGCGTCTCGGCCTGGGCGACGTCGACGGCGTTGGCCACGCCGCCGCGGAAGCGCACCTTGGCCAGCTCCAGCTCGTCGGCGTCGCTGGCCAGCGTGGTGTCGAGGAGCTGCTTCTGGGTGTCGAGGCCGCGCGCCTGGAAGTAGTCGGCGGCCAGCGCGGCCTGCAGGCTGAGCGTCACGCTGGCCAGATCGGCGGCGCTCGCCTGCGCCTCGGCGCGCGCCTGCTCGACGGTGCGGCGCACCTGCCCCCAGAGGTCGGGCTCCCACTGCGCCTGCCCCTGCAGGAGGAAGATGTTGTAGTCGAACCTGGTGACGCCGCGGACGGTGTTCGGCTGGTTCTCGGAGAGGCGGTTGCGGGTGGCCGAGGCGCCGACGCCGACGGTGGGGAAGTAGCCGGCGCGCGCCACCCGCACCTGGTCGAGCGCCGCGAAGTACTGGGCCACGGCCGCCTTCAGCGTCTGGTTGGAGACGGCGATCTTCTCCTCCAGCGCGCTGAGCTGCGGGTCGCCGAACAGCTCCCACCACTTGCCGCGCATCGCCTGGTCGCCCGGCTGCGCCGGCTTCCAGCTGCCGTCGGCGGGCGGCTGCTCGCGGAACCCGGCCGGTGCCGGCGCGTCGGGGCGCTGGTAGTCGGGCCCCACCGCGCAGCCGGCCGCCAGCAGCGCCAGCGCGGCGGCCAGGGCGCCGGCGTTACTTCGCCGCATTCGCCGGCGC
>DASZVW010001001.1:0-2924 GCA_035546895.1 Polyangia bacterium | reverse complement strand
CCGCGCGGCGCGACACCTCGCCGGTGGCCGCCACCGGCGGCGCGATCTGCCGGTACTGCTCGATGTTGGCGTTGTCCTCCTCGATCTCGGCGGCGAAGGTCTTCTTCATCCACCCCGCCAGGTCCTTGCGCGAGTAGAACTCGCCGATCGAATAGAGGAACGACTGCAGGTCGTCGTGCAGGTCTATGGCGTTGCTGTAGCGATCCTCGGGATCGCGCGCCAGCGCCTTCAGCATCAGCCGCTCGAGCTCGGCCGGGATCTTCTTGTTGTAGGAGGACGGCGGGACGATCTCGACGTTGCGGACCTTCTCCAAGGTGGAGAAGTCGGTCTCCCCCACGAACAGCCGCTCGCCGGTGAGGAGCTCGTAGAGGACGATGCCGACCGCGAAGATGTCGCTCCGCTTGTCGATCGGCAGCCCGCGCACCTGCTCGGGCGACATGTAGCCGAACTTCCCCTTGAGGATCCCCGCCTGGGTGGTCGAGGCCTTGCCGGCCGCCTTGGCGATCCCGAAGTCGATCAGCTTGACCTCGCCGTCGTAGCCGATGAGCACGTTCTGCGGCGAGATGTCGCGGTGGATGAGGTGCAGCTCGCGCCCCTGCCCGTCGCGCTTGTTGTGCGCGTAGTCGAGCCCCTCGCAGACCTGCATCATGATCCAGCAGGCCATGGCGATCGGCAGCGCCTCGCCCTTGCTGCGCATCCGATCGAAGATCGAGCGCAGGTCCCGCCCATTTACATATTCGAGGGCGATGAAGTAGCTGTCGTCGACCTTCCCGAGATCGAAGATCTGGGCGATGTTCGCGTGCTGGAGCTGCACGGCGATCTTCGCCTCGTCGATGAACATCGTGATGAACTCTTCGTCCTCCGCGATGTTCGGCAGGATCCGCTTGACCGCCAGCAGCCGCTCGAAGCCCTCGACGCCGAAAGTCTTGGCTTTGAAGACTTCGGCCATACCTCCGACGTTGATCCGCTCGAGGAGGTAGTACTTCCCGAAGGGGACAGGCTTCTTCAAGACGCTCATATTACGAGGGATTTCGAGTATCCGCAGCTACATTTCAGCCGGTGGCTTCACCTTTTCGCCCGCGCCCGCCGCCTTGAGCGTCGCTCCCTTCGCCTCGCCTGCCTTCGGTTCGCCTGCCTTCGCTTCGCCCGCCTTGGCTTCGCCGGGCCCCTCGGCCTCCATGTACGCCAGCGTGGCGCCGGCCGCCACGAAAGGCGGCGCCACGAAGACCGCGAACGGGATCAGATAGAGCAGCGTGGCGCCGATGCCGAACCCGATCGTCTGTCCCGGGTGGAGCGCCAGATATCCCCACTTCCGCCCGAAGCTCGCCCCGCGCCGCGACAGCGGGTAATCGAACCCGTCGTAAGCGATGAACAGGCCCGCCAGCGCGACGCCCGCGATGGCGCCCGCGCCCGCGGTCCAGACGCTGAGCGCGAACGCCGCCAGCATCGCCAGGCCGTAGAGGACCAGCTTGAGGAGGCCGTGGGCGACGGCCCGGCCGGCCGAGGCGAAGAACGGCGCCGAGGGCGCCGAGCCGCGGACCTCGCGCTCGATCCGCTCGGACAGCCGGTCCGAGAAGGCGGCCGACACCAGCGGCTGCGCCACCACGAACAGGATCACGCCGCTCACCACCGTCAGCACCACCAGGACGAACCAGCCGATGGCCGGCGCCTTGAGGAGCTGCTCGCCCACCCACTGCTCGCCCCGCCAGTAGCGCAGGGCCAGGAAGATGGTCGAGACGCCGAGCGCCAGGTCGAGCAGGACCGGCAGCACCAGGTAGGCCCACAGCCCCCGGCGCGCGATGAAGGCGCCCCCCCGGAAGGGGGCCAGGAATCCACGGACGAGGCCCACGGCTGCAGTCTACACCGCGACGCGTGAGCCGGTCCCGCCGTTCACGAAACTTCACCGCGGGCCGCGCCGATACCCGCGGCAGGAGGGATCCCATGCCGACCACCATCAGCCCCGTATCCGAACGCCCGTCCAGCGCCGGCGGCGCCGACGCTCGCCTCGAGATCGCCGCCACCCGCGCCCGCCAGACCGACAAGCCGGCGGCGCCGTTCCGCGACGTCCTGGCGGGCGGCGTCTCGCTGCTCATGAGCGGCGCCGAGCTCGCCACCCACGTCGTCGCCGGTCCGGTGATGGCGGCCGCCGTTCACGACGCCCGCGTCGGCGCCGTCACCTCCATCTCCGGCGGAGCCGGCGTGGGAGCGGCGGCGGCGATGCCCGGCGCGCTGGCGACCGGCGCGGCCGGCGCGCCCCTGTCGGGCGCCTCGGACATGACCAACGTCCAGGCGATGATGCAGGACGGTCAGTCGTCGAACATGCAGATGCTGGCGCTGCAGGAGCAGATCCAGGAGGAGAGCCAGCGCTTCACGACGGTCTCCAACGTCATGCGGGCCAAGTACGACACCGCCAAGGCGGCCGTCTCCAACATTCGCGCTTGATCGTGTTAAGGTCGCGACCTCGTGGCAGGTAAGGTCACAGGCCCGGGCGGCGGACCGCCCGGCAACGTCCCGGTCGGCGGGAGCGACGAGAGTCGCCCCCTCTCGACCGAGCGCCCGGCCTTCGCCGACAAGCTCAAGTCGGCGGGGGCGGCCACGCCGTCGTCCAAGCCGGACGCGCCGGCCGCCGTCCGGAGCGCGACCGCCGACCTGGCCGCCGACCTGAAGGCCGGCAAGATCACGCCGCAGGCGGCGGTCGAGCGGGTCATCGACCGGGTGGTCGACAAACAGCTCGGCACCAACGCCCCGGCCGCCGTCCGCGAGAAGCTCCGCGCCGCGCTGGAGACGGCGGTCGCTGACGATCCGTTGCTGGCCGACAAGATCCGCGGGCTGTCCTAGCGCCGATCCGGTTGAGACCGGGTCGCAGCCAGTCGAGACCGGCCGCCACAGGCACAGCACCGTCCCGCCTGCGCCGTATCCGCGCG
>DASZVW010001000.1:0-5027 GCA_035546895.1 Polyangia bacterium | reverse complement strand
TCTCGACGGCCGAGGGGGGCGGCACGGCGCTGGCGACCGGCATCCGCGAGGTGTCGTCGCGCCGCTCGCGCTCGCGGCGGTCGTCGCGCCGGTCCTGCGGCTGGCGCCAGTCGACCGGCACCGACGGTGAGGTCAGGAACGCCGAGGGATCCGGCAAGACCAGCGCCGCGCGCAGCACCTCGTCCATGTGCTCGACGGGGACGACCTTGAGCGTCTTCAGGACCCGCTTGGGAATGTCGCGCAGGTCCTTGGCGTTCTCCTTGGGCATGACCACGGTGGTGATGCCCGAGCGGTGGGCGGCCAGGATCTTCTCCTTGAGGCCGCCGATGGCCAGCACGCGCCCGCGCAGCGTGATCTCGCCGGTCATCGCCAGGTCGCGCCGCACCGGCACGCGCAGCAGCGCCGACACCAGCCCGGTGCACATGGTGATCCCCGCCGAGGGGCCGTCCTTGGGGATGGCCCCCTCGGGCAGGTGCACGTGGATGTCGGCGCGGTTGTAGAAGTCGCGGTCGAGCCCCAGCGACGGCGCGCGCGCCCGCACGTAGCTGATCGCCGCCTGCGCCGACTCCTGCATGACGTCGCCCAGCTTGCCGGTCAGCACCAGCTTCCCCTTGCCGGCCACGATCGACACCTCGGTGGCCAGGAGGTCGCCGCCGTGCATGGTGACCGCCAGGCCGTTGACGAGGCCGATCTCGTCCTGACCCTCCTGCCGCCCGTAGCGGTAGCGGTGCGGGCCCAGGTAGCGGGTGAGGCGCTTGGGGGTGATCCGCCAGCCGGGGGTCGGCCCGTCGTCGAGCGTTCGCACCGGCGCCTTCTTGGCCACCACGTCGCGCGCGATCTTCCGGCAGACGGTGGCGATCTCGCGCTCCAGGTTCCGGACGCCGGCCTCCTTCGTGTAGAAGTGGATGACGTCGCGGACCGCCTCCTCAGGGAAGTCGACCGGCACCTCGCCGATGCCGTTGTCGCGCTTCTGCTTGGGGATGAGGTAGCGCTCGGCGATGGAGACCTTCTCGAACTCCGTGTAGCCGGGGAGCTGGATGATCTCCATCCGGTCCTGCTGCGGGATCGGGATCCCGTGCAGGTAGTTGGCCGTGGTGATGAACATCACGTCCGAGAGGTCGTAGTCGAGGTCGAGGTAGTGGTCGTTGAAGGTGCCGTTCTGCTCGGGGTCGAGCACCTCGAGCAGCGCCGCCGAGGGGTCGCCGCGGAAGTCGGTCGACATCTTGTCGATCTCGTCGAGGAGAAACACCGGGTTCTGCGTGCCGGCCTTCTTGAGCGACTGGATGATCTTGCCGGGGAGCGCGCCGATGTAGGTCCGCCGGTGGCCGCGGATCTCCGCCTCGTCGCGGACGCCGCCCAGCGATAGCCGCACGAAGTTGCGCCCCGTGGCCTTGGCGATCGAGCGGGCCAGCGAGGTCTTGCCGACGCCCGGCGGGCCGACCAGGCAGAGGATCGGGCCCTTGAGCTTCTGCACCAGCGCCTGCACCGCCAGGTACTCGAGGATCCGCTCCTTGACCTTCTTGAGGCCGTAGTGGTCCTCGTCGAGGATCCGCTCGGCGTCGACGACGTCCAGCTTCTCCTCGGTCTTCTCGCCCCAGGGGAGCCCCAGCACCCAGTCGACGTAGTTGCGGACCACCGCCGCCTCCGCCGACATCGGCGCCATCATGCGCAGCTTCTTGAGCTCCTTCTTGACCTTGGCCTGCGCCTCCTTCGACAGGTTCTTCTGCTTGGCGCGCTCTTCCAGCTCGGTCAGCTCGTTCTTGAACTCGTCGCGGTCGCCCAGCTCCTTCTGGATCGCCTGCATCTGCTCGTTGAGGTAGTACTCCTTCTGGGTCTTCTCCATCTGCTTCTTGACGCGCGTCCGGATCTTCCTCTCGACCTGCAGGATCTCGATCTCCGCCTTGATCAGCTCGTAGAGCCGCGCCAGCCGCTTCGACGGCGAATCGATTTCTAGAATCGCCTGCTTGTCGGCCAGCTTCAGTTGCAGCTGCCCCACCATGGTGTCGGCGAGCTGGCCGGGGTCCTCGATCGTCTGCACGGAGATCAGGATCTCCGGCGCGATCCGCTTGTTCAGTTTGACGTAGGTCTCGAACGTCGCGTGGACCTCGCGCACCAGCGCGTCCAGCTCCACCGAGCGCTCCTGCACCTCGGGGATCTCCTCGATCTCCACGGTGAAGAAGCCGTCGGTCTGGGTGAAGCGGCGGATCTGCGCGCGCTTCTTCCCCTCCACGAGCACCTTCACCGTGCCGTCGGGCAGGCGCAACAACTGAATGATCGTTCCGATGGTCCCGACGGTGAAGATGTCCTCGGGGATCGGCTCGTTGGTCTTGGCCTTGCGCTGGGCGGAGAGGAAGATCTCCCGCCCGCCGGCGGGCGCCCCCGAGGCGGACCCTGCGGACGATCCAGGCGCGCCACCTTTGCCCATCGCCTCTTCGAGCGCGCCGATCGACTTCTCGCGCCCGACGAACAGCGGGACGACCATATGCGGGAAGACGACGATGTCCCGCAACGGCAAGAGTGGAACGCGACGGGGCCCTTTTTTCTCGTCGTGGCGATCCGACATGAGACGGCCACAATCGTAGCTCCGCCCGGCGGCGGAAGCCAAATTCAACCTCTGGCCGAGCTAGGCGATTTTTTCGCCCTGCAGCGAGGCGCGGGACGGCTCGGCCACCGATTTCCGGAGTCTAGTTCGCGCCTTGCCCGGCGGGAGGCGTGGTGGCGTCGTCCTCGATGGTGTCGACCGGGGGGACGGCGCCGGCGTTGTCGTCGACGTCCTCCGGCTCAGCCGACTCTTCCAGGTGGACCATGATCGGCACGTCGGCGCGCCCGGGGGCGGGCTCGACGGCGGTCGGCCCCATGACCTCCCCGGCCGGGACCAGATCGCTCGAGAGGGCGCTGGCGGCCATCAGCGACAGCCCGCCCAGCCCCAGCGCGACGCTCCAATAGAGGAAGGCCGCCACGAACAAGAGCGGCATCCAGGCGACCCAGCGCGCGGACGAAGCTCGCTCCCGGCGATCGGACATGGGGTTTACGTACATGCGAATCCCTCCCTGGTGCCAAGACGTCATGACGCCGACCTCTCGCCCGCCGCCCCCTTCTGATACATGAAGAGCGGCTGCTGGCCCTTCTGGATCGTCTCCTCGTTGATCACGACCTCGCGCACCGGCGTGCCGTTGGTCGGGACCTCGAACATGATGTCCAGCATCGCCTGCTCGAGGATGGCCCGCAGGCCGCGCGCGCCCGACTTGTGCTTCTGGGCGTCCGAGGCGACCGCCTGCAGGGCCCCCTTGGTGAAGCGCAGCTTGACGCCGTCCATCTCGAACAGCTTCTGGTACTGGCGCACCAGCGCGTTCTTCGGCTTGGTGAGGATGTCGATGAGCGCCGATTCGTCCAGCTCGTGCAGCGGCGCGATGACCGGCAGGCGCCCCACGAACTCTGGGATCATGCCGTACTTGAGCAGGTCCTCCGGCTGCACCTCGCGCAGGAGATCCCACACCCGGCGCTCCTTCTTCGACTGGATCTTGGCGCCGAAGCCGATCTGCCGCTGGCCGACCCGCTGCTCGATGATGTCCTCGAGCCCGACGAAGGCGCCACCGCAGATGAAGAGGATGTGCGTGGTGTCGACCTGCAGGAACTCCTGCTGCGGGTGCTTGCGCCCCCCCTTGGGCGGCACGTTGCACACCGTCCCTTCCAGGATCTTGAGCAGCGCCTGCTGCACGCCTTCACCCGAGACGTCGCGGGTGATGCTGGGGTTCTCCCCCTTGCGCGCGATCTTGTCGATCTCGTCGATGTAGACGATCCCCCGCTGCGCCTTCTCGATGTCGTGGTCGGCGTTCTGCAGCAGGTTGACGATGATGTTCTCGACGTCCTCGCCGACGTAGCCGGCCTCGGTCAGGTTGGTGGCGTCGGCGATGGCGAAGGGGACGTTGAGGATCTTGGCCAGCGTCTGGGCCAGCAGCGTCTTGCCGCAGCCGGTGGGCCCGAGCAGCAGGATGTTCGACTTGCCGAGCTCGACGTCCTCGGCGCCGACCTTGGCGTCGATCCGCTTGTAGTGGTTGTGGATGGCGACGGCCAGGATCTTCTTGGCCCGCTCCTGCCCGATCACGTAGTCGTCGAGGACCGCCTTGATCTCGGCCGGCTTGGGGACCGGCGCCAGGCCGAAGCTCTCCGACTCCTTCTCGATCTCCTCGGCGATGATGTCGTTGCAGAGCCCGATGCACTCGTCACAGATGTAGACGGTCGGACCCGCGATGAGCTTCTTGACCTCTTTCTGGCTCTTCCCGCAGAAGGAGCAAGAGAGGTTCCCGTGATCGTCGCGCTTACGCTCGGGCGGCACCTAGATAAAGGTAGCACAGACCCGAGCGGCCGAGGCGGCGATCAGACTTCGTAGTCGACGACCCGGCGCTCGCTGCGCGACTCGGCGATGAAGGGCATCACCGCCTTGTGCTCCGGGTGGGCCTGGTAGGCGTCGAGCGCGGCCCGCGACTCGAACTCCGAGTAGAGCGCCAGGTCGCAGGAGCTCTCGGAGCGGCCGTAGTCGAGGCCGACTTCGATCTTGAGGAGCCCGGGTATCCGCCCCTGCAGCGCCTCCAGCTTGGCCTTGATGGCGCGCGCGTTCTCGGCCGCCGGCTGTCCGTGTGCCTCCGCCTTCAGCTTCCAGAAGACGATGTGCTTGATCATTTTAGTTCGGGAACCCTGGGAGGGTTCCCGCGCCCTCCCGCGAAGGACTCCGCCGGGCGAAGCCCGGCTCCGTCCACGCGATCCTCCTCATTTGCTGACGGCGGTCGGCTTCTGGATCAGGACGTCGTCGACGATGCCGTACTCCTTGGCCTCGAGCGCGGTCATGTAGTAGTCGCGCTCGGTGTCGCGCTTGATGCGCTCCATCGGCTGGCCGGTGTGCTTGACCAGCAGCTCGTTCAGCCGGTCGCGCGTCCGCAGGATCTCGCGGGCGTGGATGTCGATGTCGGTGGCCTGGCCCGAGAACCCGCCGAGCGGCTGGTGGATCAGGATGCTCGAGTGCGGCAGCG
>DASZVW010000999.1:0-4307 GCA_035546895.1 Polyangia bacterium | reverse complement strand
CCTGCGCCGTGTCTCCACGCTCACCAGAGACGCCTTCGACACCGCCGTCGCTTACGCCATGGACTGCATCTCCACGGCCGACGTCAGGGCCTGGACCCTCTTTTCCGGCTACTCCCTCGCTTCAACGTGAAGTCGGTCTAGGGGCAGACGTCGCTGCAGAGCTGGTCCGGCTGCCAGCCGTCGTAGCAGATCACCTCGCGCCCGTGGTCGTAGTGGGCGTCGAAGAACTGGCGGAAGGCGACCGGATCGAAGCAGTCGGCGCGCAGCGTCCAGTCCCAGGCCGAGGCGGCGAAGCGGGCGCCCAGGTTGGGATCGGGGTCGGGCATCAGGATCATCCGGTTCTTCCCCAGCGACGGCGCGCAGTCGCTGTCGAGCGGCAGCCCGTCGATGAAGGCCTGGAGGGCGGCCACGTCGTCGGGGCAGGCGTCGGGGCAGTTGTAGACGATCACGATCGCGCCGTGCTCCAGCGAGTGGACCAGGTTCCCCCACGGGATGGGGGCGCTGTAGGTCTGGTAGGCGGCCCAGCAGGCGTAGTGGTTCCCCGACGACGGCGGCTCGGTCTGGTAGCCGACGTCCGACATGCAGGAGACGTGGGTGAAGCCTTCGTCCGGCCACTCCTCGATGGTGGTCGTGCAGGCGCCGCCGTCGCCGGCGTCGCTCACCACCACGCTCCCGTCGAGCGGCGTCACGCCGGCCTCTCCCGGCGGCGTCACGGTGGCGATCCCTGACTGGTGGCTGCCGCCGCAGGCGGCGAGCAGCGCCAGCGCGGCCAGGATCGGCAGCCGGGCGCTAGCGGCGGCGGCTGGCCATCGCGCGGTCGATCTCACGTTGGCTCTCCCGTTTCTTGGCATCTTCACGTTTGTCCCAGCTCTGCTTGCCGTGAACCAAGGCCAGCTCGGCCTTCACGCGCCCCTTCTTTTCATACAGCGAGAGCGGCACCAGCGTGCTCCCTTTCTCGCGGATCTTCCCGACCAGCCGCTCGATCTCGCGCCGGTGGAGCAGCAGCTTGCGCTTGCGCCGCGGGTCGTGGTTCCGCTGGTGCGCGAAGGTGTAGACGCCGATGTCCATCTGGTGCAGCCAGGCCTCGCCGCGATCGATGTCGGCGAAGGCGTCGACCAGCGTGACCTTCCCGGCGCGGATCGACTTCACCTCCGAGCCGACCAGCACGATCCCCGCCTCCAGCGTCTCGTCGACGTGATATTCGTGGCGCGCCTTCTTGTTGCGGGCGAGCACCTTCACCGCCTCGGCGGCGGGCGCGGACTTGGCCATGACGGCGAAGACTACAATGCGCCACGGCCGCTGACGATTGGCACCGCGCTTGCTCCGTTCGCGGGGATGCGCTGGGGTCTCCTCGCGATGGCCGTCCTGTCCGCCACCTCCGGCGGCTGTTCGTTCCTGTTCGTCCACGGGCCGCCGCCCGAGCACCGGACCTCCAGCTTCTTCGACTGCACCTCGGGCAACGTGCTCCCGATCCTGGACGCCGTGGTGGGCGGCGCGGCCGTCGTCGACGCGATCGGCGTGGCCAGCGACGCCGCGGCGTTCAGCTCGAGCCCGAGCGCGCGGCGGGCCGACCTCGTCACCTACGGCGCGGCGGCGGCCCTGTTCGTCACCTCGGCGGCGTACGGGTTCAAGAAGACGTCGGCTTGCCGCGAGGCGAAGGTGGAGCTCGCGCGCCGGCTGCCGCCACCCGCTCTCGCGCTGCCGCCGCCCGTCCCCCCTGATCCGTGGATCGCGCCCGCGCCGCCGCCGCCGGCGCCGTCGCCCGGTGCGGCGCCCCCTCCAGCGCCCGCGGCCCCGCCCGGCGGCGCCTCGCCCTGGGAGGCCGCCCCGGCCGACTGAGGCCAAACGGCGCTTGTCACAATGCGCTATCAAGAGCCCGACATTTCTGTCCGAAATCCATCACCGGTCCCCGGCCAGACGTGGCTCAATGGGGCGGTTCCAATCGCCCGCCGGTGGTCCTTCGTTTGCACCGTTCGGCCCGCATGAGATCGTCGAGGACCCAGCTCCAGGAGAGCGCCATGACCAGACCGCCCCGTTCAGTTCGGTTCTCGTTCCTCGTCGCGGCGGTCTCCGTTTGGGCCGGGATCGCCGCCGCGCCGGCCGCGCGCGCCGCTGAGCCGCCCGCGCGGCTGCAGTCGGTGGCGGTGCTGCCGCCGACCGGCGACAACATCTCGCCCGACCTGCTGCGCGCGGCGCGCGAGATCCTCAAGGACCACCTCGAGCGGGCGGGGACGTACGCGGTCACCGAGCCGCCGCCGCCGCCGGGGACCCCGCCGGGCGGTGCGTTCCCCGCCTCCAGCGAGGAGCCGACGGCCGCCGACGCGGCCCGCCTGGGGGCGTCGGCGGGCGCCGAGCTGGCGCTGGTGCTCCGGCTCACCCACTTCGGCAGCTCGGCGCGCCTGCGCCTGACCGCCTACGCGACGGGCACGGCGCAGGTCGTCTACTGGGACAGCATCCTCATCACCGGCGGCCCCGACGAGCTGGACGTCGCCATCCAGCGGCTCGTGCACGCCATGCAGACCGGCAAGCCGGTGCGCGAGAGCGCCGAGCTGGAGACGGTGACCGAGAAGGAGACCGGCAACCTCGCGCGGCGCGAGGCCAACAAGTCGTTCGGCGTCCGCCTCACCGAGCTGGCCCCCTTCAACGCGGCGGGGAACGACTTCGACGCCATCACGGCGGGCGGGCTGGTCTGGCTCTACGACGCGCGGTCGTGGATGGCCGATCTGGCCGCCGACATCGGCGGCGGCGCGCAGGGGCGCTTCTTCCTCGACGCCGGGATCGGGGCCTATTACCCGTTCCTGCGCGAGGACTTCACGCCGTACATCGGCGCCCAGGTCCGCTGGGCGGAGATGCAGCTCGGCGGGCAGGGGGCGAGCGGGCTCATCCTGCAGCCGACGGCGGGGGTGATGCTGGGGCGGCTGTCGTCGGTGCAGATCCGCGGCGAGGTCGGGTACTTCTTCAACACCTTCGGCGAGCAGGAGGACGCCACGGTGAGCGGCACCACCTACGTGGCACCCGTCCGGCACTACAGCAACGGGTTCGTGTTCGCGGTGGGCATCGGGTTCTAGAGCCCGCCGTCAGACGGCGCGGGTGAGGGAGAGGGCGTGGACCTCGGCGGCGCCGGCGCGGAGGAGGGCGTCGGCGCAGGCGGTGAAGGTGGCGCCGGTGGTGTAGACGTCGTCGACGAGGAGGACGCGGCGGCCGCGGAGGCGGGCGGGATCCGGGCAGGCGAAGGCGCCCGCGACCTCGGCGAAGCGGGCGGCGGGTCCGGCGTGGCCGAGCTCGCGCGTCGGGCGCACGCGGTCGAGGAGGCGGCGTTCGAGGCGCGGCAGCCCGGCGGCGGGCGTGCGGGCGAGCGCCGCCAGGGCCCAGCGCGCGAGCTCCAGCGCCTGGTTGAAGCCGCGCGCCCGCAGCCGCGCGGCGTGCAGGGGGACGGCGACCACGGCGTCCTCGCGCGAGAAGCCGCCGCGCGCGAGCGCCTCGGCGAGCGGCGCCGCCAGCAGCCGCCCCAGGCGCCGCGCCAGGTCCCGGCGGCCGCGGTGCTTCATCCGGATCAGCGCCTCGGCGATCGCCTCGCCGTACGCGAAGCCGGCGGTCGCGCGGGCGAAGGGGAGGGGGACGCGGCGGCAGGTCCGGCAGCGGGCCGCGCCGACGTCGCCGGCGCGCGGCTCGAGGATCGGCAGCGCGCAGCCGGCGCAGGCGCCGACCAGCGGATCGAGCGAGAGGGCGCAGGCCGCGCAGAAGGCCGCCTCGTCGGGGATCGGCCGCTCGCAGGCGGCGCAGGCGGCCGGCCACAGCGTCTGCAGCGCGGCGGCGAGGAGGCGCGACGGCGAAAACGGCATGCGCCCGTTATCGGGGCGCCGCCGCCCGCGTTGCGGGCCGTCGCGTTCCTACCCGGGTCGGTTACCGGGCGCGCTCACTCGGGCGCGTAGAGGCCGCGGCGCAGGTAGGTCGGCTTGTCGAACTCCGACTCCTCGACCCCCAGCTCGTCGGCCGGGCGCTGCGCGGGGACCTGGCCCGAGGCGCGGCGCTGCATCGGCGCCGAGGTCGTCTGCGGGCGGATGATCGGGCGCTCGGGCGGCGTCCACTCGGCGCCGCCCTGCGCGGCGGGCGCCGCCGGCGGGATCTGCTCCATGTTGAGGTAGAAGTCGTCGGTGTTGATCGGCTCGCTGGCCGGCATGAAGATGACCCTCAAGGACGCCTTCGCGATGGTCGACAACGTCTGCGTGAACGCCGTGCGCGGCATCAGCGACCTGGTCATCGCCCCCGGCCTCATCAACGTCGACTTCGCCGACGTCCGCACCATC
>DASZVW010000998.1:0-3356 GCA_035546895.1 Polyangia bacterium | reverse complement strand
GCCCACCGCGCGGGCGCCGTGGGGGGCCTGGAAGTAGAAGTCGGCGCAGGCGATCAGCGCGCCGGCCGCCGCGCCCGCCGTGCCGCGCGGCCCCCAGACCAGCCCGGCCAGCGCCGTGAACGCCACCGCCAGCACCAGGTTGGCGCGCTCGATCCGCTTAACCCCGGCCGTCATCGCGCTTGCCCGCCCCGGCGTCGTTCGAGGGATCGCCGCCCTGGTCGCGCTTGTAGGCGCGCGTCACCCGCGCCAGCGCCTTGACGGCGGCGCCGATTCCCGCTGCGAGTCCGAGGTAGCCGAGCCAAGGGTGCGTTCCGAATTTGTGGTCCAGGTAGTTCCCGCCCAGGTAGCCGATCCCGATGGCGGCCGCGATCTCGATTCCGACGGCGCCGGTGGTGCCGGCGATCCGCCACATCTTTTTGGCTTCAGGGTCGATGGGCGGCGTTCGGGTAACACGCCGCAGGCTCGAAATCAAGGCGAAGCGCGCGGCGCTACTTGCCGGCGGCGATCTCGGCCAGCGCCTCGCGGGCGGCCGCGGTGAAGGCGTTCACCTCGTCGAGCGTGTGGGCCAGCGAGACGAAGGCGGCCTCGAACTGGGCCGGCGGCAGCAGGAACCCCCGCTCCAGCATGGCGTGGAAGAACTTGGCGTAGTGGTCGGTGTTCGAGCGCTTGGCGCTGGCCAGGTCGACCACCTCCTCGGGGGCGAAGAAGAGGGTGAAGGCCGAGCCGACCCGCTGGACGCGGGCGGTGACGCCGGTGCGGCGGACGGCGCGCGCCAGGTCGTCCTCCAGCACGCGGCCGATCCCCTCCAGCGCCACGTAGGCGTGCTCGTCGAGGCGCTTGAGCGTGGCCAGGCCGGCGGCGACCGCCACCGGGTTCCCGGACAGCGTCCCCGCCTGGTAGACGGGGCCGACCGGCGCGATCACGTCCATCACGTCGGCGCGCCCGCCGTAGACGCCGAACGGCAGCCCGCCGCCCACGATCTTGCCGAGGCAGGTGAGGTCGGGGCGGACGCCGAACATCTGCTGGGCGCCGCCGCGGGCGACGCGGAAGCCGGTGATCACCTCGTCGAAGATGAGGAGCGCGCCGTGCTCGTCGCAGAGCGAGCGGAGCAGCGGCAGGTAGGCCGGGCGCGGCATCACCACGCCCATGTTGGCGGGGATCGGCTCGATGATGAGCGCCGCGATCTCGTCGCGGTGCTCCTCGAACGCCGCCCGCATGGCGTCGAGGTCGTTGTAGGGGACCACCAGCGTGTCGGCGACCGCCGCCGGCGTGACGCCGCTCGAGCCCGGCAGCCCCAGCGTCACCACGCCGGAGCCGGCCTTGGCCAGCAGCGCGTCGGCGTGGCCATGGTAGCCGCCGTCGATCTTGATGATCCGGTGGCGGCCGGTGAAGCCGCGCGCCGCGCGCAGCGCCGACATCGTGGCCTCCGTGCCGGAGGAGACGAAGCGCATCTTCTCCAGCGAGGGCATCATGAAGCGGATGAGCTCGCCCAGCTCCACCTCGCGCGGGGTCGGCGCGCCGAAGGTGGTCCCGGCGGCGGCGGCGTGGATGACCGCCGCCACCACGTCGGGATCGGCGTGGCCGAGGACCAGCGCCCCCCAGGAGCCGATGAAGTCGATGTAGCGGTTGCCGTCGACGTCGTGGACGAACGGCCCCACGCCGCGGTCGAGGAAGACCGGCGTGCCGCCGACCGACTTGAAGGCGCGCACCGGCGAGTTGACGCCGCCGGGGAAGAGCGCCGAGGCGCGCTCGTACAGGGTGGACGAGCGCGGGCGTTTGGGGCCGGGGTTGGTGGGCATCGCGTTACGATTCGTCGGCGTCCCCGCCGCCCTCGTCGTCCTCTTCCTCGTCGCCGTCGTCCGCGCCCGCCTCGTCGCCGAGGTCCTCGGCGGCCAGCGGCTCGGCCTGCTGCTCGGCGCGCGCGGCCGCCACCTCGGGGGAGACCTCGCGCTCGCCTTCGCCCTCTTCCTTCTCGGCCATCCGCTCCATGGCCACCACCTTCTCCTCGGCCTCCAGGCGGATGAGGCGGACGCCCTGGGTGTTGCGGCCGATGGTGGGGATGCCGTCGACCGGCATCCGGATCAGCTTCCCGCCGTCGGTGATCAGCATCAGGTCGTCGTCGTCGCTGACCAGGCGCAGGCTGACCACCTTGCCGTTGCGCTCGGTGGTCTTGATGGTGATGACCCCCTTGCCGCCCCGGTTCTTGGTGGGGTAGTCGCTGGTCGGCGTCCGCTTGCCGTAGCCGCGCTCGCAGACGGTGAGGAGCGTGGCCGGCTCCTCGCGCGGGACGACCGCCATCCCGACGACGTGGTCCTTGTCGCCGTCCCCCTCGCGCAGCCGGATGCCGCGCACGCCGCGCGCCGTGCGCCCCATCGGGCGGACGTTCTCCTCGCGGAAGCGGATCGCCCAGCCGTTGCGCGTGCCGATGAGGACGTCGAAGGCCCCCTCGGTGATCCGCACCGCGACGAGATCGTCGTCCTCGGGGATCGACAGCGCGATGATGCCGGAGCTGCGGATGTTGGCGAAGGCGTCGAGCGAGGTCTTCTTGACGTAGCCGGTGCGGGTGACCATCACCACGAAGGCCCCCTCGGAGAACTCGCGCACCGGCAGGAGCGCCACCACGCGCTCCCCCTCCTGCAGCGGGATCAGGTTGACGAAGGCCTTCCCCTTGGCCGTGCGGCCCGCCTGCGGGACCTCCCACACCTTCTTCGAGTAGGCGCGCCCCTTGTTGGTGAGCATCAAGAGCGTGTCGTGCGTCGAGGCGACGAACAGCTGGGCGACGAAGTCCTCCTCGTGCGTGGCGGCGCCGGTGATGCCGCGGCCGCCGCGCCGCTGCGCGCGGTAGAGCGTCTTGGGGTTGCGCTTGACGTAACCGCCGTGGGTGACGGTGACGACCATCTCCTCGGGGGCGATCATGTCCTCGACGTCGATCTCCACGTCGGCGTCGGAGATCTCGGTGCGGCGGTCGTCGCCGAACTCCTTCTTGACGATCTCCAGCTCGTCGGTGACGACCTTCATCAACACCTTCTCGCTCCCCAGGATCTCCTCCAGGCGGGCGATGAGGGCGGCGACCTCCTTGATCTCGGCGACCAGCGCGTCGCGCTCGAGGCCGGTCAGCTTGGCCAGCCGCATGTCGAGGATCGCCTGCGCCTGCCGCGCCGACAGATCGAAGCTCGACATCAGGCCCGCCTTGGCCGCCTCGGTGTCCTTCGACGAGCGGATGAGGTCGATGACCGCGTCGATGTTGTCGACGGCGATCTTGAGCCCCTCGAGGATGTGCATCCGATCGCGGGCCTGGCGGAGATCGTAGAGCGTCCGCCGCGTCACCACGTCGCGCCGGTGCGCGATGTAGTTGG
>DASZVW010000997.1:0-13116 GCA_035546895.1 Polyangia bacterium | reverse complement strand
GGTCGCCCCGGAGGAGCTCACCCGGGTGGTCAGCCGCGCGGCCCACTGGCACCGGCTGGCGGTGGTGCGCCGGACGGCGGGGACCGAGCTCGAGGGGCGCACCATCGGGGATCGGGCCGGACTGGAGGCGCGGTTCGCCTCGGCGCTCAGCGGCCTGTGGGTGGCGGCGCAGCCCATCATTTCTTGGCAGAACCGCACCGTGCTGGCGTACGAGATGCTCGCGCGCACCGACGAGCCGACGCTGCGCAACCCCTCGGCGCTCTTCGACGTGGCCGAGCGGCTGAACGGGACCCGCGACATCGGGCGGGCCATCCGCCAGCTGGTGGCGCGGGCCATCCCCGAGGCGCCCGGAGAGGCGCTCATCTTCGTCAACCTCCACCCGCTCGATCTCGACGACGACGAGCTGTTCTCGTCGGACGGGGCGCTGACGCCGTTCGCGCCGCAGGTGGTCCTGGAGATCACCGAGCGGGCGGCGCTCGATCAGATCCGCGGGCTGACGCGGCGGATCGACCGCCTGCGCGAGCTCGGGTTTCGCATCGCGGTCGACGACCTGGGGGCCGGCTACGCGGGGCTCTCGAGCTTCGCCGCCATCGAGCCCGACGTGGTCAAGGCCGACATGTCGCTCGTCCGCGACATCGAGAAGTCGCCGGTCAAGCAGAAGCTGGTGGGGGCCATCGCGGCGCTGGCCAACGACCTGCACATCCGGCTCATCGCCGAAGGGATCGAGACCGTCGCCGAGCGCGAGTGCGTGACGAAGCTGGGGGCCGACGCCCTGCAGGGATACCTGTTCGCCAAACCGGGGCGCGGCTTCCCGGTGGTCACCTACTAGGCGGGGCCGGCGGTTGTCCGAGGCCGAGCGAAGCGCGCCCCTGTCGAAGAGCCTCCGCGTCCTCCTGGTGGAGGACAACCCCGACGACGCCGAGCTGGTCATGCTGGAGCTCCGCCGCGCCGGCTACACCCCGACCTTCCTGCGCGTGCAGACCGGCGAGGAGCTCACCGAGGCGCTCACCACCCGCACCTGGGACGTCATCGTCTCCGACCACTCGCTCCCCAACTTCAGCGCGCCCCAGGCCTTCGCGATCGTGCGCCGGCTGAACGTGGACATCCCGTTCATCATCGTCTCGGGGACCGTCGGCGAGGAGGTCGCCGTCCACGCCATGCGCTCGGGCGTGCACGACTTCCTGCTCAAGGGGCACCTCAAGCGCCTGGTGGCCGCCATCGAGCGGGAGATCCGGGAGGCCGGGATGCGGGCCGAGCGGCGCAAGATCCAGGAGCAGCTCATGATCTCGGAGCGGATGGCCTCCATGGGGACGCTGGCGGCCGGGGTGGCGCACGAGATCAACAACCCGCTGTCGGTGGTGGTCGGCAACCTGCACGTCATCCGCCAGGACCTCGAGAAGCTGACCGGCGCGCTGACCGGGGCGGCGCCCGCGGGGCCGGACGGCGAGGGGGTGCGGGCCACCGCGGCCGACCTCAACGAGTCGGTGCGCGACGCCGAGGAGGCGGCCGAGCGGGTGCGGGCCATCGTGCGCGATCTGCGCGTCTTCTCCCGGCCGGAGGACGACGCGCGCGGCTCGGTCGACGTGCGCAAGGTGCTCGAGTCGTCGCTCCGCATGGCGCGCAACGAGATCCGCCCCCGGGCGACGGTCAAGCTCGAGCACGGCGCGATCCCCAACGTCGAGGGGAACGAGGGGCGCCTCGGGCAGGTCTTCCTCAACCTCCTGGTCAACGCCGCCCACGCCATCCCGGAGGGGCAGGCCGAGCGCAACACCATCACCGTCCGCAGCCGGTTCGAGGACGGCAAGGTGGTGGTGGAGGTGGCCGACACCGGCAGCGGCATCGCGCCCGACGTCCTCCCCAGGATCTTCGACGCCTTCTTCACCACCAAGCCGATCGGGATCGGCACCGGGCTGGGGCTGGCCATCTGCCACCGCATCCTCACCGCCCTCAACGGGCGGATCGAGGTGGAGAGCCAGGTCGGGAAGGGGAGCACCTTCCGGGTCTGGTTGCCGCCGGCGCGCGGCCGGCAGACGCGCGAGGTCCCCATGGTCCAGCGGGTCACCGCGCCGGTGGCGGCGCCGCGCGGCTCGGTGCTGGTGATCGAGGACGAGCCCGCGCTCTGCCGCCTGCTCGAGCGGCTGCTGGCGGGCCGGGCGGTCACCTCGGTCACCCGCGCGCGCGAGGCGCTCCAGCGCCTCGGCAGCGGCGAGCGGTTCAGCGTCATCCTCTGCGACCTGATGATGCCCGAGATGACCGGGATGGACTTTTACGAAGAGCTCTCGCGCAGACACGGCGAGCTGGCGAACCGGGTGATCTTCATGAGCGGCGGCCTGCTCACCGCGCAGGCCCGCGACTTCATGGACCGGGTCCCCAACCTGCGGCTGGACAAGCCGATCGACGCCGCGCGCCTGCACCGGCTGGTCGCCGAGGTGGTCGGCGCCTCGTGACGCGCGGGGCCCGCCGCCGGCGGCGGCGCCCGGGACCGCTCAAGAAAACAGCGTCCCCTGTCGATGCCCCGAGCGGGGGAAAGGAGTCGACACCGTGTGGATGTCCGGAGCCGAGCAGAGATCCGCGATCTCGTTGACGCGCGCGGCGGGCCCGCGGCCCTTCGACGAGCCGGTCGAGGTCGTGATCGCCCGCCGCCGGCGGCGCGAGGGCCTGATCCGCACCCTGTTCGTGGTGGGCGCCTTGGCGATCATCTCGGTCCTGGTGCCGGTGGCGCTGTCGATCTCCGCGGGTCTGGATCAGTCGGCCGCGGCCGCGGTGACCGGCGACGCCGACTGAAGGGGCCGTCGAGGCCCCGCCGGCCCGCGCGGCCGACCGCGTTTCGGCGGGCGTCCGCTCTTGTCGGCGCGCGTCCGGTGCTTATCCGTTCGGGCGGCCCCGAACCATGCGCATCACGTTCTCCTGCGAGGCCGCCGCCCAGGCGGCGGTGAGGTTCATCGAGCAGTACGGCTACGCCGCGGCGGCCGTCGGATCTACGGTGGTGACCGATTGTCCGGCGCTGCTGGCGGTGCCGGTGGTCGGCCGGAACGTCGGCCTGCACGCCGTCGAGCGGGTCCAGCTCGGGGGAGGCCCCGCGGGCGCCGGCGCTTCGCCGCGCGGCCTGGAGTGAGCCGATCGGGTGGTTAGAATGAGCGCGCCATGGAGCTCACCTCCGCCGCGTTCGCCCCCCAATCCGAGATTCCGGTCACTCACACCTGCGAGGGGGAAGACCGCGCGCCGCCGCTCGCCTGGAGCGGCGCCCCGCCGGCGACCAAGAGCTACGCCCTGATCGTCGACGATCCCGACGCGCCCGACCCCAAGGCGCCCAAGATGACCTGGGTCCACTGGGTGCTCTACGACATCCCGGCCTCGGTGCAGGCGTTGCCGATGGGCGGCCCGGCGCCGGCCGGCGCGCGCGAGGGGCTCAACGACTGGAAGCGCGCCGGCTGGAACGGCCCTTGCCCGCCGATCGGCCGCCACCGCTACTTCTTCAAGCTCTACGCGCTCGACCGGACGCTGTCCGAGCTCCAGCCGCCCACCAAGGCGGCGCTCGAGGCGGCGATGCAGGGGCACGTCCTGGCCAGCGCCGAGCTGGTCGGCACGTACCAGAAGAAGGCCGCGCGCTGAAGTCGCCGCCTCAGCCTTTGCGGGGGGCGCGGCCGGCGTCGGCCGCCAGCGCCGCCAGCCGCTCGGTGGTGGCGCGGTCGGCCAGCAGCTCCTCGACCGTCTTGTCGATGCGGTAGCTCCAGTTCGCGGCGTCGACCGTCCCCGGCGTGTTGATCCGATCGCGCAGGCCCATGGCGTCCTGGTAGGGGATGAGCGCGATGGTCGAGGGGGCCTGGTAGATCGCCCGCAGGATCAGATCGCGGGCCGCGTCGTCGAAGGGGCGGCCGGGATCGAGGTGGTCGAGGGCCGGGATCCGGCGCAGCGCCTCGCGCTCCTCGGGCGAGAGGCGATCGTACCAGGCCGCGGTGGTGTCGGTGTCGTGGGTGGCGTTGGTGGCGACGGAGGTCTCCGGCCAGGCGGCCGGATCCCGGAACGTGTCGCCGTCCTTCTCCCAGCGCAGCACCCGGTAGCCGGGGATGCCGATCTTCTCCAGCGAGGGGCGCAGGAAGGGGGGGACGGCGCCCAGGTCCTCGGCGATGACCTCGCTCCAGCGGTTCATCACCCGCATGATCCGCTCGCCGAGCGAGATCTGCGCCGCCTCGTCGCCGGGGGTGAACCCGCGCAGCTCGCCGTCGGTCGAGCGGACGAAGGTCCGATAGAAGCCGAGCGCGTGGTCGATCCGATACGAGCTGAAGAGCTCGCCGGCGCGCATCGCCCGCCCCTTGATCCAGGCGAGCTCGTCGCGCTCGAACGCCTCCCAGTCGTAGGCCGGCAGCCCCCAGTCCTGCCCCTCGGGCGACTGGTCGTCGGGCGGCGCCCCGACCCGCTGGTCGGTGCGGAAGAGGTCGCGGTTGGCCCACACGTCGGCCGAGTCGAGGCCGGGGACGAAGGGGAGATCGCCCATCAGCTCGACGCCGACGGCGCTGGCCTCGCGGCGCGCGCGGGTCCACTGCAGGTCGAGCTGCCACTGCACCCACTGGGCGCGCAGGATGGCGTCCCGGTGCTCGGCCCGGGCGGCGGCGATGGCGCCGCGCTCGCGATCGCGCAGGGGCTGCGGCCACTCGAGCCAGCTCTTGCCGAACCGCTCGTGCAGCACCGTGTAGAGCGCGTAGTCGTCGAGCCACGAGCGCTGGTCCTTGACGAAGGCGGTGAGCTGGCGGCAACGGGGGCTCTTCTTCTCCCACTCGTCGCGCCGGAACCGCTCGAACGCCAGGTCGATGATCCGGCGCTTGACGGCGGTCACCGCTGGCCAGTCGACGAGTCGGGCGGCGCCGGCGGCCTCGAGGCTGCGGCGGAGGTCGTCGCCCAGCGCCGCCCGGCCGCCCGCGGCGGCGAAGTCCTCGCAACCGTCGGGCGCGAGGTAGACCGGATCGAGGGCGAAGGCCGAGGCCGCCGCGTAGGGGCTGTGGTCGGTGGCGTTGGCCTGGTTGACCGGGAGCAGCTGCAGGATCGAGTAGCCGGCCTTGGCCGCCCAGGCCGCCAGCTTGGGGATGTCGCCGATGTCGCCGAGCCCCCACTGCGACCGCGAGCGGATCGAGAACAGCGGCAGCACCACGCCGGCGCGCCGCCGCCGGCGCTGGCGCTCCTGGCGGGCGACGCGCGAGGGGGCGGCCGCCGCCTCCCGGGCGATCTCGGCGGTGAGCGGCTGCCGGAACAGCGCCAGCGAGCGCGGCCCGACCTCGTATTCCCCCGAGAACGGCCCCTCGCGGTTGGGGGTGGCGGTGTCGACCTCCAGGAACCACTCGGCGCCGAGGTCGTCGGGGAGCCGGAACGTGATCGGCTCGTGGTGGGCGTTCATCAACACCAGCAGCCCGTCGTCGAGCAGCCGGCGGCCGTGGGCGTCGACCATCCGGATGGCGTCGCCCCCCAGCATGAAGGCGAACGAGGTGATCCAGGGCTTCTGCCAGTCCTCGGGCGCCATCTCGCTGCCGTCGGGGCGCAGCCAGGCGAGGTCCTTGAACTGCGAGTCCCAGATGAAGTCGCCCATCAGGAAGCGGCTGTGCCGGAGCACGCCGTGCTTGCGCCGGAGGGCGATGAGCCGCCGCGTGAAGTCGAGCAGCGCGCTCCGCCGGTCGTCGAGGTCCCAGTCGAACCAGGAGAGCTCGTTGTCCTGGCAGTAGGCGTTGTTGTTGCCGCGCTGGGTGCGGCCGATCTCGTCGCCGCCCAGCAGCATCGGGACACCCTGCGAGAACAGCAGCGTGGCCAGCATGTTGCGCTTCTGGCGCTCGCGCAGCTCGACGATCTGCGGGTCGTCGGTCTCCCCCTCGGCGCCGCAGTTCCAGGACTCGTTGTCGTCGGCGCCGTCCTGGTTCCCTTCGCCGTTGGCCTCGTTGTGCTTGCCGCCGTAGGAGACCAGGTCGTGCAGCGTGAAGCCGTCGTGCGCGGTCACGAAGTTGATGCTCGCCTGCGGCTGCCGCCGGTCCCCCTGGTAGAGGTCGGCCGAGCCGGTCAGCCGGTAGCCGACCTCCGAGGCCAGGTTCCGGTCCCCCTTCCAATAGCGGCGGAGGGCGTCGCGGTAGAGCCCGTTCCACTCGCGGAAGGGCTGCGGGAAGTTCCCCACCTGGTAGCCGCCGAGGCCGGTGTCCCAGGGCTCGGCGATCAGCTTCACCTCGGAGAGGACCGGGTCCTGGTCGATGATCTGGAAGATCGGCGCGTTGCGGTTGAACTCGCCGCGCCCGACCCGGCCGATGGTGGTGGCGAGGTCGAAGCGGAAGCCGTCGACGTGCATCTCGGTCACCCAGTAGCGGAGCGAGTCGGCGATCAGCCGCGCCGCCTCCCGGCTGGAGGCGTTGACGCTGTTGCCGGTCCCGGTGAAGTCCAGGTAGTAGCGGGCGTCGGGCATCAGCCAGTAGTAGGTGGCGTTGTCGACGCCGCGCAGGCTGAGCGTGGGGCCGAGGTGGTTCCCCTCGCAGGTGTGGTTGTAGACCACGTCGAGGATCACCTCGATGCCGGCGCGGTGGAGCGCCTTCACCATCGCCTTGAACTCGGCCACCTGCGCGCCCGGCGCCCGGGCGCTGGCGTACCGCTGCTCGGGGGCGAAGTAACCGAGCGTGCTGTACCCCCAGTAGTTGTGGAGCCCGCGGTCCTGCAGGAACCCGTCGTCGACGAACTCGTGGACGGGGAGCAGCTCCACCGCCGAGATCCCCAGCTTCTTGAGGTAATCGAGGCTCGCCTCGTGCGCCAGGCCGGCGTAGGTGCCGCGGAGCGCCTCGGGGAGACCGGGGTGGCGCACGGTGAACCCGCGGACGTGGACCTCGTAGAGGATCGTCTCCCGCCAGGGCGTCCGCGGCGGGCGGTCGTCGCCCCAGTCGAACGCCCCGTCGACGACCACCCCCTTGGGGACCCCGGGCGCGCTGTCGCGCTCGTCGAACGAGAGGTCGGCGCGCTCGTCCCCCTGCTTGTAGCCGGTGAGCGGCTGCTTCCAGTCGACCTTGCCGCGGATCGCCTTGGCGTAGGGATCGACCAGCAGCTTGTTGGGGTTGCAGCGGTGCCCTTGCTGGGGCGCGTAGGGGCCGTGGACGCGGAATCCGTACAGGGTCCCCGGCCGCAGCTCGGGGAGGTAGCCGTGCCAGGTGTGGCCGGTGACCTCCGGGAGATCGAAGCGGTCTATCTCGCGGGCGGGCTCGGCCGGGTCGTAGAGGCAGACCTCGACCCGCGTCGCCACGTGCGAGTAGAGGGCGAAGTTCACGCCCCGACCGTCGAAAGTTGCGCCCCTCGGGAACGGTGAACCAGGCCAGATTTCTCTCATCCGGGAGAGAACGTAAGCACGACCGCGGCGGATGGTTGGGCTCGCTGCC
Source organism: Polyangia bacterium (assembly GCA_035546895.1). Lineage (GTDB taxonomy): Bacteria > Myxococcota_A > Polyangia > Fen-1088 > Fen-1088 > JADGRB01. Next base: position 5,728 of record DASZVW010000997.1, on the reverse strand, counting down.
GGACGGCGCGTTCGCCCCGCCGCCGTGTTGACCCCCTAGGGGCGGGCCTCACTTTTAGAGGGGGAGGGGAGATGGCCATGAAACGGCTCCGCGAGGTGACGTTGACGCTGGGGCTGTGGCTGAGCGCCGGCGGCGCCGGCTTCGCCCAGGTGCCGGTCCTGGCCTCCCGGCCCGGGCAGACGCTCACCTTCTCGGTGGGGGACAGCACCCGGGTCGCCGACGTCACGCGCGAGGGGTTCTCCGCCGACGGGGTGGTGGTGCAGCGCGCGCCAGGGCGCCTGCGCGGCGAGGTCGGCGTCGAGCCGCTGAACGTCGAGCTCGAGCCGCAACGGGTGGCGGGGACGCTCGGCGACCACCGGGTCTCGCTCGACGTCCTGCGCGCGCGCGACGGGCTGCAGATCGTGGGGAGCTTCGGCGCGCGCTCGATCGCCATCGAGGTGCGCCCGAGCGGCATCCACGGCCAGGTCGGCCCCTGCTGGTACAGCCTCACCCGCGCCGGGGCCGACTATCGAGGAAACGTCTCCTGCGGCGGCCCGGCCGAGATGGTCGATCTGAAGGTGCCGGTCTCGTTCGTCGCCCGCGACGACCGCGAGCTGGCGGCGATGCTCACGGCGCTGCTGGCGCGCTGACGATCCGGGCGGGCCAGGCTTCCCATCGCCGCGCGCGTGGCCAGCTTGCGATCCGCCCGGCCCATGCCCACCAACCTCACGCTCCGGATCCTGGCCGCCCACCAGGTCGGCGGCACCCTGGCGCCCGGCGCCGAGGTGGCGCTGCGGGTCGACCAGGCGCTGCTCCAGGACGCCACCGGGACCATGGCCTGCCTCGAGTACCTCGAGATCCGGGACGCCCGCGTCTGCGTGCCGCTGGCGGTCCAGTACGTCGACCACAACATGATCCAGCTCGACTTCAAGAACCCGGACGACCACCGGTTCTTGCAGAGCTTCTGCGCGCGCTACGGGCTCCATTTCTCGCGGCCGGGCAACGGGATCTGCCACTACCTGCATGTGGAGCGGTTCGCGCGCCCGGGGCAGCTCCTGATCGGCGCCGACAGCCACACCACGACGTCGGGGGCGCTGGGGATGATCGCCGTCGGCGCCGGCGGGCTGGAGGTGGCGGCCACGCTGGCGGGCGCCGCGTTCGAGATCGAGACGCCGCGGGTGATGGGGGTCGAGCTGCGCGGCCGCCTGCGCCCGTGGGTGCAGGCCAAGGACGTCATCCTCGAGCTGCCCCGGCGGCGGGACGTGCGCGGCGGGCTCGGGCGGGTGTTCGAGTTCCACGGCGACGGCGTCCCCACCCTCGACGTGACCCAGCGGGCGACCATCTGCAACATGATCGCCGAGCTGGGGGCGACCACCGCGGTGTTCCCCTCCGACGAGCGGACGCGGGAGTGGCTCCGCTATCAAGATCGCGAGGCGCAGTGGGTGCCGCTGCCGACCGGCGGCGCCGACGTCTACGACGAGCGCGAGGTGATCGCGCTCGACGCGCTCGAGCCGCTCATCGCCAAGCCGTCGAGCCCCGGCAACGTGGTGCCGGTGCGGGAGGTGGCCGGCACCGAGGTCGCGCAGGTCTGCGTCGGCAGCTCGGTGAACTCGGGGTACGAGGACCTGGCGCTGGTGGCCGAGGTGCTGCGCGGCCGGCGGCTCCCGCCCGGGCTGGTCCTGACGGTCACCCCGGGCTCGCGGCAGATCCTGGAGATCATCACCCGCAGCGGCGTCGCCGAGAGCCTGATCGCCGTCGGCGCCCGGATGCTGGAGCCGGCCTGCGGTCCCTGCGTGGGGATGGGGCAGGCGCCGCCGACGGGGGCGGTCTCGGTGCGCACCTTCAACCGGAACTTCCCCGGCCGCTCGGGGACCGTCGACGACCGCGTCTACCTCTGCAGCCCGGCCACCGCGGCCGCCACCGCGCTGCGGGGCGTGATCACCGATCCGCGCGAGCTGGGCGCCGCCGAGCCGGCGCTGGCCGTGCCGCCCGCGCGCCCGCGCGCCGACGACGACCAGATCCTGGCGCCGCCACCGCCCGCGGAGTCGGCGCGGGTCGCCGTGGTGCGCGGCCCGAACATCCAGCCGCCGCCGGTGCAGGCGCCGCTGCCGGACGCCGTCTCCGGCAAGGTGCTGATCGTGCGCGGCGACGACGTCTCGACCGGCGATCTGTCGCCCGACGGCGCCGAGGTGATGGCCTTCCGCTCGAACGTGGCGGCGATGTCGCGCTTCGTCCTCCGGCGCTTCGATCCGACCTTCGCGGCGCGCGCCGAGGCCGAGACGGGCGGCATCATCGTCGCCGGCAACAACTACGGCCAGGGGTCGAGCCGCGAGCACGCGGCGCTGGCCCCCAAGGTCCTGGGGATCCGGGTGGTGGTGGCCAAGTCGTTCGCCCGCATCCACCGCCGCAACCTGATCGCCCAGGGGATCGTCCCCCTGAGCTTCCGCGACCCGGCCGATCACCAGCAGGCGGTGGCGGGCGCGCGCTGGAGCTTCCCCGACCTGCGCGCCTGCCTCGCCGGCGGCGGGACCGAGTGCCGCGCCGTCGTCGAGGGCGGCGGGTCGCTGGCGCTGGCCGCCCCCTTCTCGCGGCGAGAGCGCGACATCCTGGTGGCCGGCGGGCTGCTCGCGCACCTGCGCGACGGCGGCGCCTCGCTCGGCCTCTGCCTCGGCCAGAGCGGCGCGGCCGACCAGGGCTCCCCGGTCAGCGCGCCGATCCCGCAGGCGACCTCGCCGTGAGCGCTCAGTGGCGCAGCAGCGCCGTCATCCGCGCGCCGGTGGTCGTCCCGGTGAGGAACAGCCCGCCCCCCAGCGCCAGCGCGGCGACCAGGACCAGGGTCACCATCGTGGCCAGCGACCCGATGCCGGCCAGCACCAGGATGCCGAGCACGATGCTCGCCAGGCCGACCAGCACGTCGGCCCCCGCGGAGGCGCGGACCGACTCGCGCAGGACCTCGCGCTGCCCCGGAGAGAGCGCGCTCGTCCCATAGCGGACGCTCGCCAGCCGCGACGCCGTCCCGGCGCCCAGCACCATCGCGCCCCCGGCCACGATCGCCGAAACCGGCAGCAGCGAGAACGGCGCGATCCGCAGCAGGGCCAGGATCCCCAGCGCGATCACCGCCGCGCCGCCCAGGATCTGGGCGTTGACGCCCCCCCCGAGGTCGACCTCCGTCGACTCCCCCACCGCGGCGTCGGAGAGCAAGGTGTGCGCCTCCGTCCCCACCGTCCCGCCGTGGATCATCATCGCCGCGCCGATGGCGATGAACGCGACCGCCGCCAGGCTGATCGGCAGCACGCCGACCAGGCCCAGGATCGGCAGCACGATCGCCGCCCCGCCGGCGATGAGCTCGGTGAACGAGCTCCCGGCGACCATCCTCTCCGCCCTCACCACGTCTCGTCTCGTCAGATTGCCGCCCTCGGCGTGCTCCATCGTAGGCATGATCGTTCTCCTTCCTTTCCCTCGCCCTTCCCTTGCCGACAACTGAAGCGGGCGCCCTGGAGGGCCGCACAATCGCGGCAACTCGTTCACAAACATTCCGCTCGATGCCCGCACTTGCAAGCGCGAGCGCCCGCGAGATCCCTCCGTTCCGGCCGCGCGGCCGGGCCGGAGCCGAGGCGACGGAGGCGCCGGCACGCCGGTCCGACCTGGACAATGGTGGCCGGGCGCGGCCCCCGCCGCCTCAGGTTTCTGAGGGGGCCGGACAGTAAGTCGGCACAATCATGAGGTGGTGTCCTGGCTCGGGCGTTGCTGACACCTCTCCGGGTTCAGGCGTCGCCTCCATGGATGATCCGAACAAGCGGCGGAAGATCACGGTCTATCTCCTGCCGGCGTTGCTCCGGGAGATCCAGAGCGCCGCGCAGGTCCACGACCGGTCGGCCTCCTGGATCGTCCGCCGCGCCTGGCTGATCGCCAGGGCCGAGATCGGCCGGCTGCCCGCGCGCCGGCGCGCGCCCGGCGACGGCGCCGGGAACGCGGCCTGACCAGATGACGTAGAATGGACGGCCTCATGTGCCGTCGAATCACCTGCGTCGCGTGCGGAAAGCCATCCTTCAGCGGCTGCGGGCGCCACGTGGAGAGCGTCCTCGGCGACGTTCCGGCCGCGGCGCGCTGCCGCTGCGCGACCACGGCGCCGGCCCCGCCGCCCGCGACCCCGACGGTGGACGAGGTGGTGGCCGACGGGCGCCTGCCGGCGCCCCCGAAGGACTAGCCGCGCGGGCGCGCGTGCGCCTTGAGGACCACGCGCACGAAGACGGCCACCTCGAGCAGCGGCTCGATGAAGGAGAGCCCCATCCCGGCCGGCCGCCGCTCGCCGCCGTCGGCCGCGCGCGTCCAGCGGACCTCGGCGCCGATCTGGTCCACGCCGCCGCCGTCGGGGTCCGACACCTGCACCGTGACCCGGTCGCCGACCGGCAGCGGCTGCGGCGTCGCCACGAACAGGCCGCCGAGGCCGACGTTGCGCGCGACGCCCCCGGTGCGGCCGGTGGGCGTGCCGAGCTCGACGGGGACGTTCACCCGGGTGCGCCCGAGCCGCTCGTCGGCGTCGTCCTCTCGCTGGGGCGCGGTGCGTCCGGTCGCTGGGGCGGTCATGGGATCTCCTCGATCCCTACAGTGCCCGGACCCCGCCAAAAGGTTAGACGGGGTGGGCCCCGAGCCGGCTCCTCACCACCACTGCGACTGGCAGTCCCAGACCATCCAGCTGGTCGACGACTGCTGGTAGTAGCCGGGCTTGTAGACGCACATGCAGTACTTGCCCGACCCGTCGGTGGCCCAGGCCCACTCGGTCGTGCAGGTGTCGTTGCTGGTGACGGTCATGGTGGCGCTCGCCGCGTTGCTCCCCGCGAAGTGGGCGGCGATGCTGGGGTCCGAGGGGAGGTCGCACACGCCCGTGTCGGCGTACGTCCCCGCGTTGCAGGTCACCGGCTTGAAGCCGTAGCTCCCCGGCGCGCACCCTTTGAGGCACGACTCGAAGCCGCTCACGCAGGCGGTGGCGGTGCTCCCGGTCTTCACCGAGTTCGACCCCGGGCAGAGCACGTCGGTCTGGAAGCTCCCGGTGACGTCGCTGAGCAGCGCGTGCGTGTCGGTGCCCGCGTAGCTGCAGTTGGCGTCGGGACCCTCGTTGGTGCCGTTGGCGCCGGTGGTGGTCTCGGTCTCGCTGCCCGGCTTATAGGTGCGGCAGAGGCTGGGCGTGCGGTAGGCGCAGATGTTGCTGAGGGTGGCGTGGTCGTTGGTGCTCACCCCGGCGATCTCGCTGGCGCCGATGGCCACCACGTTGCTGATCTTCGCCGTCCGCTTGGCCGAGCTGCTGCAACCGTCGCCGCACGAGCGATAGAGCTTGCCGGCGATGTTCACGTAGACGTGATCGATGACCACCGTGCTGCCGTCGCCGTTGTGCTGGATGGTCTTGTCGCGCGCCCCCATGAACCCGCTGTTGGTGATGGTCGCGGTCTTGCCCGAGCCGCCCAGCATGGTGATGGCGTCGTCGCAGACGTAGGGGAACCAGACGTTGTCGATCGTGCAGCTGCCGAGGCAGTGGATGCCGTCGCCGATGTCGGCGCCGAAGATGACGTTCTTCACCGTGCCGCCGTCGGCGATCTCGATGATCGCCTTGGTGCTGCTCTGGTCGCCCTTGGTGCAGTCGTTGAGGGTCCCGTTGTGCAGCGCCATCCCGCCGTCGTAGACGCCGCTCACCGACTTGGTCCCCGAGATGTTGACCGGCGAGCCGGTGGGCGTCGGCCAGGTCGGGATCTGG
>DASZVW010000996.1:0-3305 GCA_035546895.1 Polyangia bacterium | reverse complement strand
GACGGGCCGCTGTCGTTCGAGCAGATGGCCGACGACACCGCGGCGCTCCTCGCCCGGCTCGGCGTGGCGCGGGCCGACGTGCTCGGGTTCTCGAACGGCGGCGTGGTGGCGATGCAGCTCGCCCTGCGCCACCCGCGGCTGGTGCGCCGGCTGATCGTCTGCTCCTCGTACTACGCGCGCGCCGGCATGCCGCCGCAGTTCTGGCAGGGGTTCGCGCACGCCACCCTGGCCGACATGCCGCCGCCCCTGCGCGCGGCGCTGGTGGCCGCCGCCCCCGATCCGGCCGCGGTGCCCGCCCGGTTCGCCAAGATGGTCGCCCTGATGGCGGGGTTCCACGACCTCCCCGAGGCCGCGCTGGGCCGCATCGCCGTCCCATCGCTGGTGATGGTCGGCGACCGCGACGTCATGTCGGTCGAGCACGCGGCCCGGCTGGCGCGCCTCCTCCCCCACGCCGAGCTGGCCGTGCTGCCGGGCGCCGGGCACGGCGCCTACCTCGGCGCCGCGGAGGCCGGGCGCCCCGACGGTCCCCTCGTCGACCAGGGCGTCTCGATGATCGAAGCGTTCCTCGGCGGCGTCGATTGAGCGGACGGTGGCCCGCGCGGTGTGGTAGTTGGGGGCGATGCCGTTGATGCCATCGGGGGAGCTGCGGCGCGCCCTGCGCGCGCACGGCCACGCCCTGTCCGCGATCGTCCAGGTCGGCAAGGCGAGCGTGACCGAGGGGCTGGTCAAGCAGGTCGAGCAGGCGCTGGCCGACCACGAGCTCGTCAAGGTCAAGATCGGCGGCGAGTGCCCGGTCGATCGGCATGAGGTGGCCGCGCGCCTGGGCGGCGAGCCGGGGGTCAACGTCGTGCAGCTGGTGGGGCGGGTGCTGCTGCTCTACAAGCGCCACCCGCAGAAGCCGCGCTACGAGGGGAAGCGGGCGCGCGCCGCCGGGAGCGCTACACTTCCGCGCCGATGACCGACCGACGAGACGCGGGAGCCCCGGAAGAAGACTTCGCCGCCATGCTGGCCGCCGCCGAGCAGGCCGAGCGCGCGGGCGGCCGCGGGCGCCGGGCACGGCTGGCGATCGGCGACAGCGTCCGCGGGAAGGTGGTCTCGATCGGCCAGGAGGTGACGGTGGTCGAGCTGGCCGGCGGCGGCGAGGGGACGCTGGAGACGCTGGAGCTGCGCGACGCGCAGGGGCAGCTCACCGTGGCACCCGGCGAGACGCTGGAGGCGCGGGTGGTGGCGTTCGGCGACAAGCAGGGCTTCGTCTCCCTCCGGCGCGGCGCCGCGCTCGGGCGCGGGCGGCCGGCGCTCGCCGAGGCCGCGGCCACCGGGCTCCCCGTCGAGGGGGTGGTCACCGGCGTGAACAAGGGGGGGCTCGACGTCGACGTGGGGGGCGTGCGCGGCTTCTGCCCGCTGTCTCAGCTCGAGCTGCGGCCGGTCGCCGATCCGGCGGTCTACGTCGGCCAGCGGCTCCCCTTCCGCGTCACCCGCTACGAGGAGGACCGCCGCGGCGCCAACCTGGTCCTCTCGCGGCGCGCGCTGCTGGAGGACGAGGCGCGCGCCCGGGCGGCCGAGACGCGCGGCAAGCTGGTGGTGGGCGCCGTGCTCCCCGGCGTGGTCACCGCGCTCAAGGACTTCGGCGCCTTCGTCGACGTGGGCGGGATCGAGGGGCTGCTCCCGGCGTCGGAGATCGGGTTCTCGCGGGGGACGCGCCCGGCCGACGTGCTGGCGGTCGGGCAGGCGGTGACCGTCCAGGTGGCGCGGATCGACAAGCGCGACGATCCCAAGCGGCCGCTGCAGATCTCGTTCTCGATGAAGGCGCTCGAGCGCGATCCCTGGACCGAGGTGGCGGCCACGCTGCGGCCGGGGACCGTCGCGCGCGGCACCGTCACCCGGGTCGAGCCGTTCGGCGCCTTCGTCGAGCTCGCCCCCGGCGTCGAGGGGCTGCTGCACGTCAGCGAGCTGGGCGAGAAGCGCCCGGTCCGGCACGCGCGCGAGGCGGTCAAGCCGGGCGAGGCCGTCACCGTCACCGTGCTGGCGGTCGAGGAGGCGCGGCGCCGCATCTCGCTCGCGCTCGGCGAGCGTACCGACGGGATCGACGACGAGGGGCGGGCCGCCGCCGCGCGCGCCTCCGGCTCCTCGGGCCAGCTGGGGACGCTGGGCGACCTCCTCAAGGGGAAGCTCCCCCCGCGCTGAGCGCCCGCGCTCAGTACCAGAGCTTGAAGGTGCCGCTGACGTAGAGCAGCGCGTTCATGTAGAGCGCGCCGTCGTAGTAGCGGTAGGTCCCGGTCGGGATGGCCACGTTCCAGAGCTTCTGCACCCAGGCCTTGCCCGACGAGGCGGGCAGCCCGAAGCCGAGCAAGCCGTTGCAGGCCAGCATGGCGGTCGATCCGTTGTTGTTGCTGGAGACCCAGGTGGCGTACTCGCTGGCGTACGTCGCCTCGAACGCGTCGGCGTCGAAGAAGTTGTAGTCGGCCATGAAGTTGGCCACGATGCGCAGCTTGTCGTCGCCGCTCGAGTTGGTCGTCTGGCCGGCGAACGACGACTGGTCGCCGATGTTGCCGGTCGAGCCGGCCGCCGTCTGCAGCCAGGCGCGCGTGGTGGTCAGCACCTGGTTCCAGAACGCCGCGTTGGCGGTGTCGAAGCAGGCCCACGTCTGATAGAAGGCCGGCAGCATGTAAGAGGCGTCGGTCCCGTTCGAGTCCGTGCCCGTGAAGTAGCGGACCAGGTGCTGGGTCGAGCTGAAGTCGGTGGTGCGGACCAGGTCGAGCGTCTTCTGCGCCTCGCTGCCGTAGTTGTACTTGCCGGAGGTGTCGCCCCACCGGTAGTGCGCGAACACCAGGGCGGCCGCGAACCACTCGTCGCCGTCGGGCGCGCCGCCGGAGCCGGTCACGCCGCCGCTGGTGTTCGTCTGCCAGGAGATGGTGTTGCTGCCGGACTTCCACATGTAGTCCTTCACGAAGGTCCACAGCTCGTCGAACTCGGTCTGGTGATCGAGCTGGACGGCGGCCATCATCCCGTACGACTGGCCTTCGCTGCGGACGGCGTTGTCGGCGATGTCCTCGATGTACGCCTCGCCCGACTTGGGGCCGTTGTAGAAGATGGTGTTGGCGTTGGACGGGTTGAAGAGCTGGTTCCAGACGCCCTGGATCTTGGTCTCGGTCGCCGCCTGCGTCTCGCCGAGGAGGCTGATGAAGAGGTTGGCGTACTGCGCGGGCGGCGTGCAGCCGTTGCCCGGGATGGTCATGGTGGCCGAGGAGACGCCGCCGTCGGGGAGCGGGCCACCCGAGCCGCCGCTGGCGCCGCCGCCCGTGCCG
>DASZVW010000995.1:0-1994 GCA_035546895.1 Polyangia bacterium | reverse complement strand
CGGGACCGGCGGCGCGGGCGGCAGCGGCCAGACGGGGACGCCGCCCGGCGACATCGCGATGGCGGCCGGCACGCCGATGGTCGCCGCGCACTCGCTGACGCGCGCGATGTACGCCGCCTACAGCGGCAAGCTGTTCCAGGTCCAGCGCAAGTCGGACAACAAGACCCAGGACATCAGCCCGGCCACCACCGGCGGCCTGGTCGATCTCAACACGCTCAACACCTTCTGCTCGGGGACCACCTGCACGGTCGCGCGCCTCTACGACCAGGCCGGCAACGGCAACGACATGTGGCAGACCGCCGTCGCCAGCCAGCCGACGGTCGGGTTCTGGACCGCCGGCAACGGCACCAAGTACCCGATGGCGGTCTCGGCCGGCTACCAGTGGCTGCGGAACCGGAACATGACCAAGAAGATCCCCACCGGCTCGAACCCGCAGACGGAGTACTTCGTCGTCCACGGCGCCTACGCGGGCCGCGCCGCGGGGACCAACGGCTGCTGCTACGACTACGGCAACATGGAGAACCACATCGGCGACGACGGTCCCGGCACCATGACCGCCATGTACTTCGGCAACGCCACCGACTGGACGCGCGGCGCCGGCAACGGCCCCTGGGTGATGCTGGACATGGAGAACGGCGTGTTCGCGGGCGGCGGCTCGATCGCCATCCTCAACGCCGGCAACGCCAGCGTGAACGCGAACGATCCCAGCCTCAGCTACCCGGGGCTGAACATCGTCACCGGGCTGGCCAAAACCGACGGAAAGATGAACTTCGAGATCAAGTACGGCAACGCCTCGACCGGGGGCCTCTCGATCGCCTGGAACGGCTCGCTCCCCACCAACAAGAACCCCACCTCGTACATCCCACTGCAGCAGCAGGGGGGGATCTCGCTGGGCGAGGGGGGCGACGGCTCGGCGATGGGGACCGGCGCCTTCTCCGAGGGCTGCATCATCGCCGCCCAGACCAGCGACGCCACCGACGACGCCATCCAGGCCAACCTGACGACGCTCTACAAGTAGCGGCGCGCGCGCCCGCTCAGTCGCCGAGGCGGGCGCGGGCGCGGAACTCCTCGGCGGTGTTGCTGACCGGGAACGGCTCGTCGGGGACGGGGACGCCGAGCGCCGCGCAGAGGGGGCCCCAGCCGTCCTGCGCGCGCCACTCGAGGAGGCGCCCCTTGGGCGCGCGGGCGCGCACCTCGGCGGCGTGGCGCTCGAACGCCGCCTTGGCCGGCCCCTCCTCGAGGAAGCCGGGGGTGAAGGTCTTGCCGAAGACGTCGGTGATCATCTGGCGCCAGCCCGGCGGCTCGCGCGGTCCGAGCCCGCGCCGGAAGGTCGCGAAGATGGTGCGGTCGGCGCTCTTCCACCAGCCCTCGGCGTCGCGGGTGGAGAACAGGATCAGCGCCTCCGGGAACGCCTCGGCGATCTGGGGCCAGAACGCCGCCGCCGGCCAGTCGACCGCCGCCGCGTAGCCGTCGAAGAGCTTGCGCCAGTCGACCGGCTCCCGGTTGGCGGCCGCCTGCCAGACCGCCACGTCCGCCGGCCGCTCGAAGACCTCGACCATGTGGTAGCAGGGGCCGCCGAGCAGGCGCTCGAGCGCGATCTTCAGCGAGTGGGTCCCCGTCCGGCCGAGGCCGGCGCCGATGACGCGGAAGCTGGACATGGCCCGCAGTGTACCAGCGTCGGGCGAGAAAATTGACGGCGCGCGCCGCGGGCCGACAATCGGGGACCGCCGATGTCCGAAGCGTCAGGAGCGCCCGACGTCCCGTGCCCGCCGATGTTCGCCACCGAGACGATGGCCGAGCTGTCGGCGCGCCAGGGGCGGATCGGCGACGCGCTGGCGATCTACCGCCATCTGGTGGGCGCCGGCGGCGCGCCGGACGACCGCCTCGCCCGCTGGAAGGCGCGCCTCGCCGAGCTGGAGAGCGGCCCGGCCCCCGCGCCCGCCGAGGCGCCGGCCGCACGCGCCCCCGTCCGCCAGGCGCCCGCCGCCGCGCCC
>DASZVW010000994.1:0-5496 GCA_035546895.1 Polyangia bacterium | reverse complement strand
CGAGGAGCTGAAGGACGAGGCGCGCCGGCTGGCGACGTTCCCGGCGGTCGCCTCGGCCGAGGAGCTGGTCAGCTACTCCTCGCCCGATCGCCCCTGACGGCGCCGGGCGCGCGATCGCCGCCCGTCAGGCCGAGCCGTGCGTGCCGAGGCGGCGCTCCACCCGGCGGGCGAGCCGCGCGAACGGGTAGCCGAGCGCGAAGTAAAACGCCGCGCAGAGCGCGCCGGGGACGAGCCAGCCCCGGTCGTCGACGGCGGTGATGGTCATCCGCTTGGTCAGCTCGACGACGGTGAGCACCGAGACCAGCGAGCTGTCCTTGAGCAGCGAGATGAAGTCGTTGGTCACCCCCGGCACCGCCAGCCGCATCGCCTGCGGCAGGATCACGCCGCGGAAGGCGGCGCGGCGGGGCGCGCCGACGGCCAGCGCCGCCTCCCACTGCGCGCGCGGCACCGAAGCGATGGCGGCGCGGTAGATCTCCGATTCGTAGGCGGCGTAGTTGAGCCCCAGCCCGACGATGGCGGCGGTGAAGGGGCCGAGCGCCAGCACGCCGGCCAGGCCGTAGTAGAGCAGGTAGAGCTGCAGCAGGACGGGGGTGCCGCGGACGAGCTCCACGTAGGCGGTGGCCAGCGGCCGGAGGCGGGGGCTCTCCAGCCGCACCAGCGCCAGGCCGAGCCCGAGCGGCGCGGCCAGGGCCATCGCCGCCAGCGAGATGAGCAGCGTCACCAGCGCCCCCTGGCCGAACAGCAGGAGCTGGTGGCCGGTGAGGCGGCGCCCCGGCGGCCGAGCGGCGGCGCCGGCCGTCGCCGCGCCGCCCATCCCGGCGAGGGCCCGCTGCCGATCGCCGTCGAGCCCCCAGCGGGCCAGCGCCTTGCGCCAGGCGCCGGAGTCGATCAGCTCGCCGAGCGCGCGGTCGAGCGCGGCGCGCAGCTCGTCGTCGCCCGGGCGGAGCGCGATCGCGTAGCGCCCCTCGGCCACGTCGCCGACGACCGCCAGCGGCGGGTGGCGCGGCAGGTAGCGGTCGACGATGATGTCGTCGAGCAGCACGGCGTCGGTGCGCCCGTACTCCAGGTCGACGAGCTGCTCGTCGACCCCCTCGTAAGGGACCGCCACCGCGCCCGCCTCCCGCAGGAGGTCCCAGGCCTCGGTGTTGGCCAGCGCCCCCACGCGCAGGCCGCGCAGCGACGCCAGGTCCCGGACGCGCGCGTCGCCGCGGCGGGCGACCAGCCGCTCGGCGAAGAGGTAGTAGGGGCGGGTGAAGCTGACCCGCGCCGCGCGGGCCGGCGTCACCTCGACGCCGTTGAGCGCGACGTCGAAGGTCCCCCGCTCGAGCGAGGGGATGAGCGTCGACCAGTCGTTCTGGACCATGCGCGCGCGCACGCCGAGCGCCCGGGCCAGCGCGTCCGCCAGGTCGACCTCGAACCCGACCAGCGCGCCCCCCCGCGCCGGATCTTCGTAGACGTACGGCTCGCCGCCTTGCTCGTCGGCCCCCCAGAGGAGCTCGCCGCGGGCGGCGATCCGCGCCAGCGTCCCGTTCGCGTGGATTGTCGGGGGACCCGCGCAGGCGCCGGCGGCCAGCGCGAGCAGGAGCGCGCCGGCCACGGCAGAGGGGCCGCGACCGCGTCCGTCCGATTCCGGATTTCGTAACGGCTCGACCATGGGGACGTTACGGGAAATTCTGACCGTGGGCCCAAGAATCTGCGCCAAAGCGCGCGGTTGCAGGCTTTTTCGCGCCTGGCACGCCGGTTGTAAAGCCTATTGGTCGAGATGCGAGAGCGAGCTTCCACCATCGTCGATCTTCCGGTGCGCAATGCGCCGATCGTTCCGGCGCACCTCAGCGCGGGCGCGGCGCGCAAGGTCGCGGCGCTGAAGGGCGCCCCCTTCGTGCTGGTCGAGTCCGGCGGCCGGCTCCTGGGCGTGGCCGACGCGCGCGCGCTCGCCGAGGCGCCGGCCGAGGCCGAGATCCTCTCGGTCGTGCGGCCGGTCGACCTCGGGCTGCGCCCGACCACGCCGCTCCCGCGGGCGCGGGAGCTGATGCTGCGCGCGCGCGTGACCGCGCTGCCGGTAGCGGCGGGCGCCTTCCTGCTCGGCGTGGTGCAGCTCGCCGACGTCGAGCGCGCGCTGCAGGCGCCGCGCGCCGGCGCGCAGGTGCTCGACGGCACCACACGCGCGGTCGCTTGAGCGCTCTTGTACAACAGCAAAAAAACGCGCGCCGCGCGTGAACGCCGCCGATCCGGTGCTACCTTCCGAGCGTCGTGCGGGAGAAGGAAATGACAGTCGAAGGCCGAGGTGCGCTCCGCATCGTGATCATCGACGACAACGAGGACGTCTCCGAGGCGCTCAAGGATCTGCTCGAGGAGACGGGCCATCGTGTCTGGTCCGCCCGCACCGGCGCCGACGGCGTCGGCCTGGTGCAAGAGGTGGGGCCCGACGTCGTGCTCTGCGACCTCTCGCTGCCGCAGATGGACGGCCTCGAGATCTGCCGCCGGATCCGCGCGCTCCCCATCGCGGCGCCCCCCATCATGGTGGCCATCACCGGCTGGAGCCGCGAGGAGGACCGCGAGCGGACGCGCGCGGCCGGGTTCGACCACCACCTGGTCAAGCCGGTGGTGGCGGACGGGCTGGACGAGGTGCTCCGCCACGCGCAGACCGCCTGAAGCGCGCACCGCCGTCGGCGCGCGCGCGGCTCAGCCGCGATATTGTTGTACAACACCGGCGGCGCACGCTAACTTGTCGGCGACACGGATCGCCTCGACGATGAAGCGGGAGAGCAAGCGCAGAGCAGCCGACGGGGCAGGGGGGAACCGGGCCTCGGCCCGGAAGCGGCCGACCGACGGGTCGAGCGGGCGGGCCATGAACCTGCAGCAGCTCCGCGAGCACGTCCGCAAGACCCAGGGGGACGTCGCGCGCCGGGCGGACCTCTCCCAGCCCCAGCTATCGCGGATCGAGGGGCGCCGCGATCACCTGGTCTCCACGCTGCGCAAGTACGTGCGGGCGCTGGGGGGCGACGTCCAGGTGGTGGCCGAGATCGGCGTCGAGCGGATCGTGCTCCGGGACGTCTAGCGCCGGCTCATGCTGTTGAGGGTATATTCCCTTGACGGCTTCGAGACCTCCCGACTAACCTCGACCGTATGGAACCTAGCCTGCGCGGGTCGCGTCGACTGTCCGCTTCCGCCTACGCATGAAGACCATGCAGGCATCGGCCGTCCGCGGCGCCTTCGCCAGCGTGCTCGACGCCGTTCGCGAGAAGGCGGAGGCGGTGGTGGTGGTGCGCTACGGCCGCCCGGTCGCCGCGCTGGTCCCGCTCGATCGCTTGACGCCCCACGAGCTGGTGGCCCTCGAGCGACACGCCCGCCGGGCCGGCAAAGCCGACGACGCCGCCAGATGACGCCGTAGCCTCGCCCCGCTCGGGTCCCCGCTCACTCGCCGTGTCTGCCGTGCTTGCCGGCGTGGGGGGCATGCTCGCCAGCGCCGTGCCCGCCCTTCTCGGCCGACGCCCGCTTCCGCTGCTCGCAGTCCTCCAGCTCGGCCAGATCCTTCTTGGGGATGATCACGGCCACGGTCTTGTTGTAGCGGGTGAGCTTGATCCGCTCGCCGGCGGCGGAGCTGCGGAGAATGGCCGCAAAGCCCTTGCGTGCCTCGGCGGTCGACAGTCGCTGAGTCATCTCTACCCCCTTCTCATGTAGGCGCTGGTTTGTGCACAGCTCATGCCGGCAGATCGCGACGCTCGGTTGCGCCTTTGCCTTCGTCGCCGTTGCCGTTCGGTAGCGGCCGGTCGCACGAGATCGTAACTGAGATGGTAGCGATCGACGCGCGGGGTCGGATCGGCACGTCTATCTTTGCGGATCATCCGTAGATCCGGCATGCGATCACACGCGCGAGGGCTTTCGTGGGCGCGGATCGGCCTGCCGATCGCCGCGCTCTATACGATGACGGCGGCCGGGTGCGGATTCACGGCCAAGAGCGGCGCGGTCACCGGCGCCGGGGGGCCGGGCTCGGCCGCCGGCGCGCCCGGAACCTCGACCGGTGGCGGCGGCTCGACCGGGATCGGCGGCAGCGGCGGCTCGACCACCACCACGATGGGGAAGGACGCCGGCGCGCCGCCGCTCACCGACTTCCCGGCCACGCCGGTGCTCGATCCGTCGGCGCCCGCCAACGCGGCGGCGCTGTTCGACGGGAGCGCGCCGCGCTCGGGCGGCGCCCCCTGCCTCAGCTCGCCGATCCCCGGGACGCTGATGCCGCGCAACTGGTTGCGGCCGCGCTTCGACTTCACCGCGGCCGGCGGCGAGAACCTGTTCGAGATCGATCTGTCGGTCCCCGGGTTCGCGCACACCCTGCGGATCTTCACCGCCGGCTCGAGCTACGCGCTCGACGCCGCGCTCTGGAACGGCCTGCGGTCGGTCACCGATCAGCCGATCGGGGTGAGCGTGCGCGCGCTGACCGTCGACGCCTCCGGCGCGGTCACGCTGGCCCCCTCGGCCGCCGCGACCTCGAGCTTCGTCGTCGCGCCGGTCGACGCGCCCGGCAAGATCGTCTACTGGGCGCTGGCCGACGACATGGGGACCAAGGTCGGCTCGCTCAAGGGGTTCGGCATCGGCGAGGAGTCGGTGGAGAACGTGCTGGTGCCGAGCCAGGTGGCGACCCGCGCCTCGGACGACACCTGCATCGGCTGCCACGCGGCCACGCCGGACGGCGACTCGGTCGGCTTCACCATGGGCCCGCAGAACTACTTCAACCAGCTGGCCAACGTGACCGCCGGCTCGGTGGGGGCCACGCCGTCGTACGCCACGCCGGCGGCGCTCGCCACCATGCAGACGCTGCACGGGATCCCGACCTACTCGAAGGCCCACTGGAGCGACGGCGACCGCGTGGCCATCCTCAGCGACACCGGCACGCTCCACTGGGTGGAGGTCGACGGCGCCGCGAGCGGGACGCTGGCGCGCACCGGCGACGCCAACAAGGCGACCGAACCCAGCTTCAGCCACGACGGGAAGACCATCGTCTACGCGTCGGCGACCGCCATCACCGACGGCCGCCTCAACACCGGCCCGGCCGACCTCTACACCGTCCCCTTCGCCAACCGCGCGGGCGGCGCCGCGGCGCCGCTGCCGGGCGCCGCCGATCCGAGCTTCACCGAGTACTACCCGGCGTTCTCGCCCGACGACGCCTACGTGGCCTTCACCCGCGTCCCGGGGACGGAGTCCGCGTACAGCAACCCCGACGCCGAGGTCTACCTGCTGCCGTACAACGGCGGCCGCGGCGGGACGGCGATCCGGCTGGCGGCGAACGACGCGGCCGCCTGCCAGACCTCGCTGGTGAGCCCCGGCCTCACCAACGACTGGCCGAAGTGGTCGCCGGAGGCGGTGAGCGCCAACGGCAAGACCTACTACTGGCTGACCTTCTCCTCGAAGCGCAGCGGGGGCGCCAACGCGCAGCTCTACATCACCGGCGTGGTGGTCGACGGCGGCGGCAACGTGACCACCTATCCCGCGCTCTACCTC
>DASZVW010000993.1:0-17854 GCA_035546895.1 Polyangia bacterium | reverse complement strand
CCTTCGCCGCGAAGGTGAGGCCGTAGAGCGGGAGCGCCTCACCGGCGTTCCGTCGCCGCTCGAGGTCCCGGGCCTCGGCCAGCAGGCGCTCGCGGGGCGTCACGCTGATCCAGACGCCGTCGTCGCCTCGCCGCGCGATCTCGGACAGGGCCCGCTCGGCGGCGCCGACGGGGGAAGGGCTCGGCTCGGGGGTCATGGCGTCCGGCAGGATGCCGGATCGGATCCTGGCCGACAACGGACCGCGGGCGCGATCCGGACGAAGTTACGAATGTCCCAGCTTGTCGAAAAGTCCGAGAAACAATCGGGCGTCTATAAGGAATCCATGAGGAATGCTCGACGGTTCGGCGGCTCGGTGCTGAAGAAGACCCTGGCGGCGGCCATCCTGGTCGCGGCGCTCGGCCTCCTGCCGGAGGGACCGCGCGGGGGGAACGCGATCGCGGCGCCTCCGCTGACAATCGGCTTCGTCTACGTCGGCCCCAAGACCGACTACGGCTACAACCAGGCGCACGCCGAGGGGGCGGCCGCCATCGCCAAGCTCCCCGGCGTCAAGATCCGCGAGGAGGAGATGGTCCCCGAGACCGTCGCCGTGCAGAAGACCATGGAGAGCATGATCAACCTGGACGGGGCGACGGTGCTGTTCCCGACCTCGTTCGGCTACTTCGATCCGCACATCCTCAAGGAGGCGAACAAGTACAAGAACGTCACCTTCCTGCACTGCGGCGGCCTCTATCAGGAGGGAAAGCACCCGACCAACGTCGGCAGCTACTTCGGGTACATCGACGAGGCGGAGTACGTCTCGGGGATCGTGGCGGCGATGACCACCAAGTCGAACAAGCTCGGCTTCATCGCCGCCAAGCCGATCCCGCAGGTCCTGCGCAACATCAACTCCTACACGCTGGGGGCGCGCTCGGTGAACCCGAAGGCGACCATCACGGTGATCTTCACCGGCGACTGGTCGATGCCGGTCAAGGAGGCCGAGGCGGCCAACAGCCTGATCGATCAAGGAATCGACGTACTGACCATGCACGTCGACTCGCCCAAGGTGATCGTCGAGACCGCCGAGCGGCGCGGCGTCTTCGTGACCGGCTACCACGCCAACCAGGCGGCGCTGGCGCCCAAGGGATACCTGACCGGCGCCGAGTGGAACTGGGGGAAGGTCTACACCGACTACGTCCACCTGATTCAGGGCGGGCAGAGCTACCCGCACCTCCTGCGCGGCGGGCTCAAGGAGGGGTTCGTCCGGGTCTCCCCTTACGGCAAGGCGGTCTCGGCGGCGGCCAAGAAGAAGGCCGACGCGGCCAAGGCCAAGTTCATGGCCGGCACGATGGTCGTCTACAAGGGGCCGCTCAAGGACAACGCCGGAAAGGTGGTGATCCCGGCCGGGAGCGAGGAGAAGCAGACCGACATCGCGCTCGAGAAGATGGACTACCTGGTCGAGGGTGTGGTCGGGAAGACGCACTGACGAGGGACGCGACGTGGGGATCGGCGTGACCATCGGCGCGCTCTCGCCGGCGACGGAGAAGTCGCCGGAGGCGGAGGCGCTCGCCGCCGCGGCGGCCGAGGCCCGGCGCGCGGTCCGGTGGCGTTCGATCGAGGCGGTCGTCATCCCGCTCGGCGCCATCTCCGCCGCGCTGATCGTCTTCGGGGTCTTCGTGACGCTGACCGGCCGGAACGCGCTGGCGGTCTACCACGAGATGGTGCGCGGATCGTTCGGGACCTGGTTCTCGTTCCAGAACACCCTGCAGCGGGCGGCGCCGATCATGCTGACGGCGCTGGCGACCGCCATCCCGCTGCGGCTCGGGCTGGTGGTGCTGGGGGGCGAAGGGGCGATGGTCATCGGCGGCCTGGCGGCGGCGGCGATCGGCGTCCACCTGCACGCGCCGCTCTCGATCAAGCTGGCGATGTTCGTGACCGGCGCGCTGGTGGGCGGCCTGTGGCTCGCTGGCGCCGGCGCGCTGCGCGCCACCCGCGGCGTCAACGAGACCATCAGCACCTTGTTGCTCAACTACATCGCCATCGCGCTCCTCAACCACATGGTCGAGGGGCCGCTGCGCGATCCGGCCAGCCTCAACAAGCCGTCGACGCTCCCCATCGGCGACGACAACATGCTGGGGAACCTGCCGGGGCTCGACGTCCATTGGGGGCTCGGCTTCGCGCTCATCGCCTGCCTCTGCGCCTGGCTCCTCATGCAGCGGACCACGTTCGGGTTCGCGGCCCGCATGGTGGGC
The DNA here is from genome assembly GCA_035546895.1 of Polyangia bacterium. Classification (GTDB taxonomy): domain Bacteria; phylum Myxococcota_A; class Polyangia; order Fen-1088; family Fen-1088; genus JADGRB01. The sequence goes on along the minus strand of DASZVW010000993.1, from coordinate 15,626 downwards.
GGGAACGTCCGCGCGGCGCTGCTCAACGGCCTGCCGGTGCGGCGCCTCATCGTGATCGCCACCTTTCTCGGCGGGCTGGGCGCGGGGCTGGCCGGCGCGGTCGAGGTGGCCGCCATCCATGGCAACGCCAACGCCTCGCTGGCCGCCGGCTACGGCTACACCGGCGTGCTGGTGGCCTTCATCGCCCGCGCCAACCCGCTGGGCGTCGTCCCGGTCGCGCTGCTGCTGGGCGGGATCGGCGCCAGCGGCGGGCTCCTGCAGCGGGTGTTCGAGCTCCCCGACGCCACGGTGAACGTCCTGCAGGGGGTCATCTTCATCGCCATCCTCTTCTCCGATTCGCTCTACGGGCGGCGCTGGCGGCGGCCCGCGCTGGCGGTGGCGCCGTGAGCGCCGCCGGCGGCGTGGCGCTGGGGATGGTGGGGGGCGCGATCCGGATCAGCACGCCGTTCCTGTTCGTGAGCCTGGGCGAGTGTCTGACCGAGAAGAGCGGGCGCGTGAACCTGGGGCTCGAGGGGACGCTGGTGATGGGCGCGATGGCCGCCTACGGCGTCTCGTACCTGACCGGCTCTCCCTGGCTCGGCGTGCTCGCGGCGGGGGGCTGCGGCGTGGCCTTCGGCGCGCTGCACGCTTGGCTGTGCGCGCGGCCGCGGGTCAACGACATCGCGGTCGGCATCGCGCTCATGCTGTTCGGCATCGGGCTGGCCTTCTTCCTGGGCAAGCCGCTGGTGGGGCCGACGGCGCCCCACCTGCCGGCGGTGTCGCTCGGGTGGTGGTCGGCTTCGGCCCAGGTCCGCTCGGCGCTGCAGGTGAACGCGCTGTTCGTGCTCGGCCTCGTCACCACCGCGGCGGTCCGCTTCCTCCTCCGTCGCACGCGCTGGGGGCTCGTCGTCCGCACCGTCGGCGAGAGCGCCGACGCGGCGCGGGCGATGGGCTACGACGTGGCGCGCGTGCGGGCGCTGGCCACCATGGCGGGGGGCTTCCTGGCCGGCGTCGGCGGCTCGTTCCTCTCGCTGTTCTACCCGGGGAGCTGGAACGAGGGCCTCTCGAGCGGGCAGGGGCTGATGGCGGTGGCGCTGGTCATCTTCGCGCGCTGGGATCCCGTGCGCTGCCTGTGGGCGTCGCTGCTGTTCGGCGGCGCCAGCGCGCTGGGGCCGGCGCTGCAGTCGGTGGGGGTGACGTCGGGGTACTACCTCTTCAACGCGGCGCCGTACGTGCTGACGCTGGCGATCATCGTGGCCACCAGCTCGCGCGATCGGGCGCTGCTCGGACAGCCGGCCGAGCTGCGGGTGGCGCGATGACCAACGGCGCGACGACGGGGCGCTACGTCCCCGGCGATCCCTACCCCTGGCCCTGGAACGGCGACCTGCGGCCGGCGAACACGGCCCTCATCGTCATCGACATGCAGACCGACTTCTGCGGCAAGGGGGGCTACATCGATCTGATGGGCTACGACGTCTCGGTGTCGCGCGCCTGCATCGCGCCGATCAGCCGGGTGCTCGAGAGGATGCGGGCCGGCGGCTACCACGTCATCCACACCCGCGAGGGGCACCGGCCCGATCTCGCCGATCTGCCGGCCAACAAGCGCTGGCGGTCGCGCCGGACCGCCGGGAACGAAGGGGTCGGGATCGGAGACCAAGGCCCCTGCGGGCGGATCCTGGTCCGCGGCGAGCCGGGCTGGGAGATCATCCCCGAGCTGGTGCCGCTGCCGGGCGAACCGATCATCGACAAGCCGGGCAAGGGCTCGTTCTGCGCGACCGATCTGGACCTGCTGCTGCGCCAGGCCGGCGTCCAGAACATCGTTCTAACCGGCATCACCACCGACGTCTGCGTCCACACGACGATGCGCGAGGCCAACGATCGCGGGTACGAGTGCCTGCTGCTCGAGGACTGCTGCGCCGCCACCGACGCCGGCAACCACGCGGCGGCGATCAAGATGGTGAAGATGCAGAACGGCGTGTTCGGGACGGTCTCCGGCTCGCGCGCGCTGCTCGAGGCGCTGCCATGACGCTGGAGCTCGACGATGGCGCGGTGGCGGTCGTCGACGCGGCCACGCCGGCGCTGGAGGCGATCGGGATCCGCAAGCAGTTCGGGCCGGTGCTCGCCCTGGACGCCGTCTCGCTGCGCCTCGGGCGTGGGTCGGTCCACGCGCTCCTGGGCGAGAACGGCGCCGGCAAGAGCACGCTGGTCAAGTGCATCATGGGCTACTACGCGGCCGACGCGGGCCAGGTGCTGGTCAACGGCGTCGCCGCCAGGATGAAGAGCCCCCGCGACGCGGCGGCGCTGGGGATCGGCATGGTCTACCAGCACTTCACGCTGGTCGACAATATGACCGTCGCCGAGAACCTGGTGCTGGCCCGGCGCGACCACCCGTTCGTCTTCGACTGGCCCGGCGAGCGGAAAGCGGTGGCGGCCTTCATGGAGAGGATGCCGTTCAAGCTCGACCCGGCGCGCCCGGTGCGGACCCTCGCTGCGGGCGAGAAACAGAAGCTGGAGATCCTCAAGCAGCTCTACCTCGGCAGCTCGATCGTCATCCTCGACGAGCCGACCTCCGTGCTGACGCCCGAGGAGGCGGACGACGTGCTGGGCCTCCTGCGCGGAATGGCCAAGCAGGACGGCGCCGGCCGCCTCACCATCCTGATGATCTCGCACAAGTTCCGGGAGGTGATGGCATTCGCCGACGAGGTGACGGTGCTGCGGCGCGGGCGCCCGGCGGGCGGCGGCCGCGTCGCCGAGCTCACCCCCGAGGCGATGGCCCGCATGATGGTCGGCGACGAGCCGCCTCGCGCGCGCGGCACCCGCGGGGCGCCGCCAAGGGACGAGGTGGTGCTGGAGATCGAGGCGCTCACCGCCGACGACGATCTTGGGACGCCCGCGCTGAGCGAGCTGTCGCTCCAGGTGCGCGCCGGCGAGATCGTCGGCCTGGCCGGCGTGTCGGGGAACGGCCAGGAGGAGCTGGTCGAGGTGCTGGCCGGCCAGCGGGAGGCCCGCGCCGGGAAGATCACCGTCGCCGGGACCCGGTACGGCGCCCGGCGGGCCGAGATGCGCGCGCTCAAGGTCCGCTGCCTCCCCGACGAGCCGCTGCGCAACGCCTGCGTGGGCGCGATGACGGTGGCGGAGAACATGGGCTTCCGCCGCTTCGATCGCGCGCCGTTCACCCTCTGGAAGGCGCTGGTCAACGGGCGGGCGCTCCGCAGGCGGGCCGCGTCGCTGATCACCGAATACGGGATCCGCGCGCCGGGGCCGGAGGCGCCAATCGGGAGCCTCTCGGGCGGCAACGTGCAGCGCGCCGTGCTGGCGCGCGAGCTGTCCGACGAGACGGCGGTGCTGATCGCCTCCAACCCCTGCTTCGGCCTCGACTTCGCGGCGGTGGCGGAGGCCCGCGCGCGGCTCCTGGAGGCGCGCAACCGGGGGACGGCCGTGCTCCTCATCAGCGCCGACCTCGACGAGATCTTCGCCCTCAGCGATCGGATCGTGGTCATCAGCGGGGGCCGGGCGGTGCACGAGACGCCGATCGGACAGGCCGACCTCGGCCTGATCGGTCGTTACATGGCAGGTCACGGCGCGGCGGCGGGCGCCGACCTCCGGGCCGCTCTCCCGGGATGAAGCGTGACGACCTCCGTCTCGATGAGATCCGCGCGCGCGCCGAGGCGCCGGACTTCCCCTGGCAGCCCTTTCGCGCGGGGGTCGAGATCCACCGGCTGTGGGGGGACGCCGAGGGCGAGGCGGGGGTGCTGCTCCGGTACGCCCCCGGCGGGGTGGTCCCCGCGCACCGCCACGAGGCGGTGGAGGAGATCTATGTCCTCCGCGGATGGCAGCGCGACGGGCGCGGCGTCTACCCGGCGGGATCGCACGTCGTCAACGAGCCGGGATCGAGCCACCGGGTGGAGAGCCCGGACGGCTGCCTGGTGCTGGTCATCTGGCAGAAGCCCAACACCTGGCTCGAACCGGCCGGCGAGTAGGCGCTTGGCCTGGCACGCGGCGCTGGAGCTGGGGTTCGCGGCCGAGGGCGGCGCGACCCGGCTCGCTCGCCGGGCGCACCGCGGTCCGTTCCTGGTGCAGCGGCCGTTCTTCCCCGAGGGGCGACAGGTCTGCCACGTCTACCTCCTGCACCCGCCGGGCGGCCTGGTCGGCGGCGACGAGCTGCGGCTCGATCTCCGCGTCGAGGCCGGCGCGCACACGCTGGTGACGACTCCCGCCGCCGGGAAGGCCTACCGAACCCTGGGGCCGGCCGCGCGCCAGTGGCACGCGCTGGCGGTCGAGGCAGGCGGCGCGCTCGAGTGGCTCCCTCAGGAGACGATCCTCTATGACGGGTGCCGCCTGGAGCTGGAGACGCGCGTCGAGCTCGCGCCCGGCGCGCGCTTCCTGGGGGCGGAGACGCTGGCTTTCGGCCTGCCGGCGCGGGGGGCGCCGTTCGTCCACGGATCCTGCCGCCAGGGGTTCGAGCTCCGTCGCGACGGGGTACCGCTCTTCGTCGAACGCGGGCGATTCGAGGGCGATGCGCCGGTGCAGGAGGCGTCGTGGGGGCTCGCGGGCGCGACCGTGCTGACGTTGATCATCGCCGCGCCGGCCCCGGTCGCGCCGACCGTCGAGGCCTTGCGGGCGCTGCTCCCCTTCGGCGAGACCGAGCGCGCCGGGGTCAGCGTCCTCGGCGACGGCGAGGCGCTGGTGGTCCGCCACCTGGGGGCGCGCGCGGAGGCGTCCCGGGCGTTCGTTCAAGCGGCCTGGCGCCTGGTCCGGGGCGACCTGTTCGGCCGGCCGGCGGTGGCACCCCGGATCTGGGCGACCTAGGAGGACCATGGAGCTCTCACCCCGCGAGAAGGACAAGCTGTTGCTGTTCACCGCCGCGCTGCTCGCCGAGCGGCGGAAGGCGCGCGGCCTGAAGCTGAACTACCCCGAGGCGGTCGCCTACCTCTCGGCCGCCATCCTGGAAGGGGCGCGCGACGGCAAGACCGTGGCCGAGCTGATGGCGGAGGGGACGCGCGTCCTCGGCGCGGACGACGTCATGGAAGGAGTCGCCGAGCTCATCACCGAGGTCCAGGTGGAGGCGACCTTCCCCGACGGCACCAAGCTGGTCACCGTCCACCAGCCGATCCCGGTGACGAAGGCTCTGGGGATCGGGGCCGTCGAGCCGGCGCCGGGGACCATCGACTTGAACGCCGGGCTGGCCACCAGGACCATCGAGGTGGCCAACAGCGGTGACCGGCCGATCCAGGTCGGCTCGCACTACCACTTCTTCGAGGTGAACCCGGCGCTGAAGTTCGATCGCCAGAGCGCGCGTGGGTTCCGCCTCGACATCCCGGCCGGCACCGCGGTGCGGTTCGAGCCGGGGCAGACCCGCACCGTGGACCTCTGCGCCTACGCCGGCGCGCGCGTGGCGCACGGCTTTCGCGGCGAGGTGATGGGCGAGCTCGACAAATGAGGACCGGCCAATGAAGACCATCGACCGCCACGCCTACGCCGAGATGTACGGGCCGACCACCGGCGATCGCGTCCGGCTGGGCGACACGGGCCTCACCGTCGAGATCGAGCGCGACCAGACGATCTACGGCGAAGAGGTGAAGTTCGGCGGCGGGAAGGTGATCCGCGACGGGATGGGGCAGAGCCAGCGCGCCGGCGCCGGGGCGGCCGACCTGGTGATCACCAACGCGGTGGTGATGGACGCCGCCGGCATCCTGAAGGCCGACGTCGGGATCAAAGAGGGGCGCATCAGCGCGATCGGGAAGGCCGGCAACCCCGACGTCCAGCCGGGCGTCACCATCGTGATCGGCCCGGGCACCGAGATCGTCGCCGGCGAGGGCTGCCTGCTCACGCCGGGCGCCATCGACGCGCACATCCACTTCATCTCCCCGCAGCAGGTGGAGCATGCGCTGATGTCGGGGGTGACCACGATGCTCGGCGGCGGCACCGGACCGGCGGCGGGGACCAACGCCACCACCTGCACGCCCGGGGCCTGGAACGTCGCCCGCATGCTGCAGGCGGCGGACGCGCTGCCGGTGAACGTCGGCCTCCTCGGCAAGGGGAACGCCAGCCGGCCCGAGGCGCTGGTCGAACAGATCGCCGCCGGCTGCGTGGGGCTCAAGCTGCACGAGGACTGGGGGACCACGCCGGCCGCCATCGACTGCTGCCTCTCCGTCGCCGAGGCGCATGACGTCCAGGTCGCCATCCACACCGACACGCTGAACGAGTCGGGCTTCGTCGAGGACACGCTGGCCGCCTTCAAGGGGCGCGCGATCCACAGCTTCCACACCGAGGGGGCGGGGGGCGGCCACGCGCCCGACATCATCAAGCTCTGCGGCGTGCCGCACGTGCTCCCCTCGTCGACCAACCCGACGCGCCCCTACACCGTCAACACCGTCGACGAGCACCTGGACATGCTGATGGTCTGCCACCACCTCGACCCCGGGATCGCCGAGGACGTGGCGTTCGCCGAGTCGCGGATCCGGCGGGAGACGATCGCCGCCGAGGACATCCTGCACGACCTCGGCGCCATCAGCATGATGTCCAGCGACTCGCAGGCGATGGGGCGGGTGGGGGAGGTGGTCACCCGGACCTGGCAGACCGCCCATAAGATGAAAGTGCAGCGCGGCGCGCTTCCCGAGGATGCCGTTACGGGCGGCCGCAACGACAACGTGCGCGTCCGGCGCTACCTGGCCAAGTACACCATCAACCCGGCCATCACCCACGGCATCGCTCACGAGGTCGGCTCGATCGCGCCGGGGAAGCTGGCCGACCTGGTGCTCTGGCGGCCGGCTTTTTTCGGCGCCAAGCCGGCGGTCATCATCAAGGGGGGGATGATCGTCGCCGCGCCGATGGGTGACCCGAACGCCTCCATCCCGACGCCCCAGCCGGTCCACTACCGGCCCATGTTCGGCGCGCTGGGCGGGGCGCGCCACGCGACCTGCCTGACCTTCCTGTCGCGGGCGGCGCTGGCGGCCGACGTGCCGGCGCGGCTCGGGCTCCGCAAGCGGGTCGCGGCGGTGCAGGGGACGCGGACCGTCGGCAAGAAGGACATGGTCTTGAATGACGCCTTGCCGGTGATGGAGGTCGATCCGCAGACCTACGAGGTGCGGGCCGACGGGCAGCTCTTGACCTGCGAGCCGGCGGAGACGCTGCCGCTCGCGCAGAGGTACTTCCTGTTTTGACGACCGAGACGATCGCCTTGCCCCGGCTCACCGAGGTGGCGCCGCCCGGCGCCGCGAACGGGACGCTCACGCTGCCGTTCGGCGACCGGCGCCGCAGCCGGTTGCGCGCCCGCCTCGACGACGGACGCGAGGTGGCGCTGCTCCTCCCGCGCGGGACCGAGCTGCGCGACGGCGACCGCCTGAGCGACGCGAGCGGCGCGTTCACCGTCGCGGTGCGGGCGGCCGAAGAGACGCTCTCCTGGGCCCGTGCAGAGGATCACCTGCTGCTGGCCCGCGCCGCCTACCACCTCGGCAACCGCCACGTCCCGGTGCAGATCGGCGCCGGCTGGCTGGCTTACCAGCACGACCACGTGCTCGACGGCATGATCGTGGAGATGGGTCTGGCGGTCGAGACCAGACGTGCGTCGTTCGAGCCCGAGTCGGGCGGCTACCGGCATGGCGGCGGGGCGGCCGCGCACGGGGGGCACCACCATGAGCACTGAGGGACCCGATGCGACCCCGCTCCAAGGCGGGAGCCTGGCGCTGGTGCGGCTGCTTCAGATCGTCAGCCCGGCGCTCCCGATCGGCGCTTTCGCCTACTCGCAGGGGCTAGAGCAGGCGGTCGCTGACGGTTGGGTGACCGACGAGGCGGAGGCGACGGCCTGGTTGCTCGGGCTGCTCGAGTGGAGCTTCGGGACCCTGGACCTGCCGGTGCTGGCGCGCCTCTTGGCCGCCTGGCGCGCGGGCGACGCGGCGGCTGTCGCCCGCTGGAGCGCCTGGCTCTCGGCCTGCCGGCCGACCCGCGAGATGCGCGCCGAGGACCGCCAGCTCGGCGCCGCGCTGGCGCGCGTGCTGGAGACCCTAGGAATCGTGGAGGCGCGGGCTTGGGCGACGCACCTCCACGTCACGCACCCCACCATGTTCGCGCTCGGCGCCACCCGCTTCGAGGTGCCGCTCGGCGCGGCGCTGGCCGGGTACGCCTTCTCCTGGGCCGAGGCGCTCACCGGCGCGGCGGTCCGCCTCGTCCCGCTCGGGCAGAACGCGGGGCAGCGCATGCTGGCCACCGCGGGGAAGGCGATCCCGAGCGTCGTGGAGCGCGCGCTCGAGCTGCCGGACGACGAGCTCGGCTCGGCGGCGCTGGGGCAGGCGATCGCCAGCGCCCGCCACGAGACGCTGTATTCGCGCCTGTTCCGCTCATGACCAACGGCAGGGAGGCCGCATGACCAGACTGCAACCGCTTCGCGTCGGCGTGGCCGGCCCGGTCGGCTCGGGGAAGACCGCGCTCGTCGACGCGCTCTGCAAGCTCCTCCGCGACCGGTTCGAGATCGCCGTCGTCACCAACGACATCTACACCAAGGAGGACGCGCAGTTCCTGGTCCGCAGCGGCGCCCTCGCCGAGGAGCGGATCGTGGGGGTCGAGACCGGCGGCTGCCCGCACACCGCCATCCGCGAGGACGCCTCGATCAACCTCGACGCCGTCGACGCGCTCGGCCGGCGCTTCCCCTCTCTCGACCTGGTGATCATCGAGAGCGGCGGCGACAACCTGGCCGCCACCTTCAGCCCCGAGCTGGCCGACCTGACCCTGTACGTGATCGACGTGGCGGGTGGCGACAAGATCCCCCGCAAGGGGGGCCCGGGGATCACCCGCTCGGACCTGCTGGTCATCAACAAGACCGACCTGGCCCCGCACGTGGGCGCCTCGCTGGAGGTGATGGACCGCGACGCGCGCAAGATGCGCGGCGATCGCCCGTTCGTCTTCACCTGCGTCCGGGCGGGCGACGGCGTCCAGGCCGTGGCCGACTTCTTGATCCGGCAGGGGATGCTCGAAGAGGCCTGAGCGATCCGGGCCGGCGATCCTCGTCGGGAATGGTCCTGACGATCCTCGTCAGGGGTGGTCCTGCAAAGCTGTCAGGATGCGCGTCGCGTCCGACACCCAGCCGAGGATCCCGCCCTGGGCCTTGATCATCCTCAGACCCACCTCGTGAAACTCGGGGAAGTACGAGGCACAGGCGTCCGCGGCGACGACGCAGCGGTAGCCGCGGTCGTTGGCTTCGCGCACGGTGGTGTGGACACAGACCTCGGTGGTCACTCCGCCCACGATCAGGTTCTCGATCCCGCGGTTGTGCAGGATTGCCTCCAGGTCGGTGGCATAGAAAGCGCCCTTGCCCGGCTTGTCGACCACCGGCTCGCCGGGCTCTGGGCGCAGCGCGGGAATGATGTCGTGACCGGCCTCGCCGCGGATCAGGATGCGGCCCATCGGACCCGGCGCGCCGATGCGCGCGGTCGGGGCGCCGCGCTCCAGCTTGGCCGGCGGCGCGTCAGCCAGGTCGGGGCGGTGACCCTCGCGCGTGTGCACGATCAGCATCCCGGCCCGTCGGGCAGCCGCCAGCAGCGCCTGCGCGGGCGCCACCGCCTTGACGAGCAGGGAGACGTCGTTCCCCAGCGTCTCGCCGAAGCCGCCGGGCTCGAGGAAGTCGCGCTGCATGTCGATCAGGACCAGCGCGGTGCGCGCGGGGTCGACGGCGATGGCGCTCGGCTCGGCGTCGATGGTCACCTTGGGCACGGTGTTCTCCTCGCGTTCACACGGTCAGGTGGCGGCGGACCAGGTCGTCGGTGAGGTCGCCGATCCGGCCGCCGGCGACGACGTGCCCGCGGTCGAGGATGCAGAAGCTGCGTCCGACCCGGCGCGCGAAGGCCAGCTTCTGCTCGACCAGCAGCACCGTGACCCCTTCCTCGACCAGCCGCAGGATGACGTCGCCGATCTCGTGCACCACGTTGGGCTGGATCCCCTCGGTCGGCTCGTCGAGGATCAGGAGCTGCGGATCGAGTGCCAGCGCGCGCCCCATGGCCAGCTGCTGCTGCTGCCCGCCGGAGAGATCGCCGCCGCGGCGGCGCAGCATCTCCTTGAGCACCGGGAACAGAGTCAGCACCCGCTCGGGGAGCTCGCGCACTGTTCCCCGCCGGCCGTGGCCGATGCGCAGGTTCTCCTCGACGGTGAGAAACGGGAAGATCTCGCGCCCCTGCGGCACGTACCCGATCCCGGCTCGCGCCCGCGCCTCGGGAGGCGCGCCGGTGAGGGTCGTGTCGCCGAACCGGAGCTCGCCCGACGCCGCGGGGAGCAGCCCCATGACGACCTTGAGAAGAGTGGTCTTGCCGACGCCGTTGCGGCCCATGAGGCAGAGACAGTCCCCCTTGGGGACCTGGAGGTCGATGTCCCACAGCGTGTGGCTGCCGCCGTAGAACTGGTTGAGCCTAGTCGCCGCCAGCATCATTCCCCCAGGTAGACCTCGACGACCCGCGGGTCCTTCTGGATCTGCGCCATCGGCCCCTCGGCCAGCACCTTCCCCTGGTGCAGCACCGTCACCCGCCGGGCGATGCTGCGCACGAACTCCATGTCGTGCTCGACGACGACCACCGTGTGCTGGCCGGCGAGGCTGGTGAGCAGCTCGGCGGTCCGCTCGGTCTCTGCGTGGGTCATCCCGGCGATCGGCTCGTCGACCAGCAGCACGGTGGGTGACTGCGCCAGCAGCATCCCGATCTCCAGCCACTGCTTCTGGCCGTGCGCCAGCAGGCCCGCCTCGCGCTTGGCCTGGTCCTGTAGGCCGATCAGCTCCAGGATCTCCTCGATGCGTTCCCGCTCGACGGCGGTGGTCCGCGCGAACAGCGTCCGGAAGACGCCCTTCGCTCCCTGGAGCGCCAGCTCGCAGTTCTCGGCGACCGTGTGCCCCTGGAACACCGTCGGGCGCTGGAACTTGCGCCCGATTCCCAGTCGGGCGATCTGCACCTCGGACAGCCTGGTGAGATCGGTCAGCCGGCTCTCCAGGTAGACGGCGCCGCTGTCGGGCCGCGTCTTGCCGGTAATGCAGTCCATGAGCGTCGTCTTGCCGGCGCCGTTGGGCCCGATGAGGCAGCGCAGCTCCCCCTTCTCGAGGGTGAGCGTGACGTCGTCCAGCGCCTTGAAGCCGTCGAAGCTGACGGAGAGGCTCTCGACCCACAGCACCAGCGGAGGGCGCGCGGCCTCCGGGATCGGGAGGCTGGTGATCGGCGTGGGGCGATCGTCGTCGTTCAAGTTGGTCACGCGGGCGGCGCTCATGACGCGGGTGGCGGGGTGGGCTCGACGGGGGCCGGCGCCGGATCTGGCCTCGTCGCCCGTCGCGCGCCCAGCCTCGACTTCAGGCGAACGCCGAGGCCGACCAGCCCGTCGGGCAGGAACAGCGTCACCGTCACGAACAGGGCGCCGAGCGCGTACAGCCAGGCCGAGGGGATGGCGGCGGTGAGCCAGCTCTTGGCGCCGTTGACGAGCCAGGCGCCCAGGACCGCGCCGAGCAGCGTGGCGCGGCCGCCGACCGCCACCCAGACGGCCATCTCGATCGAATTGGCCGGCTGCATCTCGCTGGGGTTGATGATGCCGACCTGCGGGACGTAGAGGGCGCCGGCCAGCGCGCACAGCACGGCCGACAGCGTCCAGATGAAGAGCTTGTAGCGGGTGGAGTCGTAGCCGGTGAAGCGCGTCTTGAGCTCGGCGTCGCGGACCGCGCGCACCACCCGGCCGAAGCGGCTGGTCACCACGAACCGGCAGAGCAGGTAGGTCCCGACGAGCGCCAGCGCCGAGGTGACGTAGAGCGCCCGCCGCGTGCCCGGGTCGTGCAGCGGGGCGCCCAGGATCCGCTTGAAGTCGGTGAGACCGTTGTTGCCGCCGAAGCCCGCGGCGTTCTGGAAGAAGAGCAGCGTGGCCGCGTAGGTGAGGGCCTGGGTGACGATCGAGAGGTAGACGCCGCGGATGCGCGAGCGGAACATGAACCACCCGAACACCAGCGCCAGCAGGCCGGGCGCGGCCAGCGACATCACGGCGGCGAAGGGGAAGCTCTGGAACCCGCGCCAGTACCAGGGCAGCCGGTGCCAGTCGAGGAAGACCATGAAGTCTGGGAGCTGGCTGCGGTAGACCCCCTCGCCGGCGATCGACCGCATGAGGTACATCCCCATCCCGTAGCCGCCGAGCGCGAAGAAGAGGGCGTGGCCGAGGCTCAGGATCCCCGCGTAGCCCCACACCAGATCGAGCGCCAAGGCCGCGATCCCGAAGCAAAGGAACTTCCCGAGGAGCGGCACCAGGTAGTCGGGCGCCACCAGCGGGACGACGGCGGCGATGAGCACGGCGGCCCCGCCCAGCAGCAGCCAGGCGCTGGGCGTGTGCATCTCGCGCAGGCGTTCCATCAGCTCTCCACCCGCCCCTTGAGCGCGAACATCCCTTGCGGGCGGCGCTGGATGAACAGGATGATGAAGACCAGGATCAGGATCTTCCCCAGCACCGCGCCGGAGATCGGCTCGAGCAGCTTGTTGACCACCCCGAGGCCCAGCGCGGCCGCCACCGCGCCGGCGAGGCGCCCGACGCCCCCCAGGACGACCACCATGAACGAGTCGATGATGTAGCCCTGGCCCAGCTCGGGCCCCACGTTCCCGAGCTGCGAGAGCGCGACGCCGCCCAGCCCGGCGATCCCGCAGCCGAGGCCGAACACCAGCGCGTCGACCCGCCTGGTCGGGATCCCCAGGCAGGCCGCCATCGCGCGGTTCTGGGTGACGGCGCGGACCTGCAGCCCGAACCGCGTCCGCTGCAGGATGAACCAGACCGCGGCGGAGACGACGACGACGAAGCCGACCACCGCGACGCGCGCCCAGGGGAGCACCAGGCCGTGGGCGATCTCGACGCCGCCGGCCAGCCAGTCGGGGTTGGCGACGTCGACGTTCTGGGCGCCGAAGATGAGCCGGATCGTCTGGATGAGCCCCAGGCTGATCCCCCAGGTGGCGAGCAGCGTCTCCAGCGGGCGCTTGTAGAGGTGACGGATGACGGTCCGCTCGAGCAGCACGCCGACCAGCGCCGTGGCCAGGAAGGCGACGGGGACCGCCGCCAGCAGGTAGAAACGCGAGCCGTGCGTCACCGTCTGCACCGCGTAGGTGGCGTAGGCCCCCAGCATCAGCATCTCGCCGTGGGCCATGTTGATGACGCCCAGGAGGCCGAAGGTCACCGCCAGGCCCAGCGCCGCGAACAGCAGCACGCTGGCCAGCGACAGCCCGTGCAGCAGATCCCCGACGGCGCTGACGAAGCGCTGGTGCGAGACGATCGCGTCGCGGGCGCGGGCGGCGGCGGCGCGCACGCGGGCGTCGGGTTCGTGGGGGGCGCCGCCGTCCCCCTTGGCCAGCATCTGTTGGAGCGTGGCGAGGAAGTCGTCGTTGGTGCTGTTGCCGATCGCTTCGAGCGCGGCCAGTCGGGCGTTCGGATCGGGGCTGGCCAGATCGACGCGCGCGATGGCCAGGGCCAGCGCCTCGCGTACCTTGGGGTCGCGCTCGCGCGCGAGGGCGCGGCGCAGCAGCGCGGCGGCCTGGTCGGAGCCGCCGGTCGAGAGCGCCTTGGCCGCCGCCAGGCGGACTTCGCCGTCGGGCGAGCCGAGGTGGAGCTGCGCCAGCACCGGCTCCGCCACCCGCCGGATCTCGTTGTTCACCTCGACCTCCCTCAGCGGGCGGGTGGCGTTCACCTGCTTCCCCGTGAGCGGGTCGAGCGTGTCGTGCGTCTTGCCGTCCCAGACGTAGGCGTGCCCATCGGCCCCCTGCCGCAGGCGATCGTCCATCAGGGCGTCGAGCGCCAGGATCGCCCGCGGGTCGTCGAGCGCGCCCAGCTTGGTCACGTTCTCGGCGATCTTGTCGTCCGACGCCGACGCCAACCCGTCGACGGCGTCATTCAAAGGGCCGGCGTGGGCGGTCGACCAGGAGACGGCCCACGTGACCGCGACCATCACGGAGGTTACCAGTCGCCGTCTTCTCGATGTCATGCCCGCGCCGGCCCGACTCGTTGGTCTCGTCTCGCCGCCGTCACTTGGCGGCGGTGACCGCCGCTCCGCCGCCGAACTTCGCCGCGGTGCAGTTCCCGCAGGCCCACGGGTAGAGCCAGTTGGCGATCTTCCCCTTGTCGTCGGGGATGTACGGGCTCCAGGCCTGCGCCTTGATGGGTCCGTCGGTCTTCCAGACCACGTGGAACTGCCCGTCGGCCTTCACCTCGCCGATGTAGACGGGCTTGTGCAGGTGGTGGTTCTCGGCGTCCATCGTGATGTCGAAGCCGTCGGGGCCCGCGAAGTGCTGGTACCCGACCGCCTGGCGGACGGCGTCCACGTTGGTGGTGTGGGCCTGCTCGACGGCCTGCGCCCACATGTGAATCCCGATGTAGGTCGCCTCCATCGGGTCGTTGGTGACGCGCTTGTCGCCGCCCGGCAGGTTGTTCTTCTTCACGTAGGCCATCCACTTGTCGATGAAGGCCTTGTTGGTCGGGTTGTCGATCGACTCGAAGTAGTTCCAGGCGGCGAGCTGGCCGACCAGGGGCTTGGTGTCGATGCCGCGCAGCTCCTCCTCGCCGACGGAGAAGGCGACCACCGGGATGTCGGTCGCCTTGATCCCCTGGTTGCCGAGCTCCTTGTAAAAGGGCACGTTGGAGTCGCCGTTGATGGTGGAGACGACCGCGGTCCGCTTGCCGGTGGCGAACTTCTTGATGTCCGCGACGATGGTCTGGTAGTCGCTGTGCCCGAACGGCGTGTACTTCTCCATGATGTCGTCGTCGGTCACCCCCTTCGAGTGCAGGAAGTAACGGAGGATCTTGTTGGTGGTGCGCGGGTAGACGTAGTCGGTCCCCAGGAGGACCCAGCGCTTGGCGCCGCCCCCCTTCTTGCCCATCAGGTACTCGACGGCCGGGATCGCCTGCTGGTTGGGGGCCGCGCCCGTGTAGAAGACGTTCCAGGACGACTCCTCGCCCTCGTACTGCACCGGGTAGAAGAGCAGGCCGTTCAGCTCCTCGTAGACCGGGAGCACCGACTTGCGCGAGACCGAGGTCCAGCAGCCGAACGTCACCGCGACCTTCTGGTTCTGGATCAGGTCGCGCGCCTTCTCGGCGAACAGCGGCCAGTTGGAGGCCGGGTCGACCACCACCGGCTCGAGCTTGCGGCCGAGGACGCCGCCGGCCTCGTTGATCTCCTCGATGGTCATGAGCGCCACGTCCTTGAGCGACGTCTCGCTGATGGCCATCGTCCCCGACAGCGAGTGGAGGATGCCGACCTTGATCGGCCCCTTGTCATCGGCCGGCGCCGGCGCGGCCGGTGCCGCGGGCGCTGCGCCCGGCGCCGGCGCGGGCGCTTCGGACTTGGAGCAGGCGGCGGCGAGCGCGCCGGCCAGCAAGAATCCCACGAGCTTGTTGTGTCGCATGTGTCTGTTCCCTTCCCCGGTGTGGTCTCGAAAGCGGTTAGAAGAAGATCGCCTGGGCGCCGAGCTGGATGGAGTTGGCGCTGGAGTTGGACAGCGCGCCGGTCGTCATGTCGGCGGACAGGAGCTTGGTGTGGCTGTAAGTGGCGAGGGCGCGCAGCGCTGGGCCCTTGATGAGGTAGGCGAGCGCGACGTCGACGTTCCAGGGATTGGTGGCGGTGTTGTCTTTCACCTTCTCCCACTGGAAGCGGACCATCGGCTGGAGGCTCC
>DASZVW010000992.1:0-4798 GCA_035546895.1 Polyangia bacterium | reverse complement strand
GGCGGCGCGCTCAAGCAGCGGAGCGACGACTCGGAGGAGATCATTCGCAACCGGCTGCGCGAGTTCGCGGCCAAGACCAAGCCGGTGGTCGACTACTTCGTGACCAACCACTGGCCGGTGCGCATGATCGATGCCGACGGCAACATGGACCAGATCTTCGGGCGGATCTACGCCGCCGTGCTGCTGTCGTAAAAGGAACGCCGTCGTCATGGCCATCCAGCTCAAGAGCCCGTCCGAGATCGCCAAGCTGCGGGAGGCGAACCTGGTGGTGGCGGAGGTGCTCGACGCGCTCGAGGCGGCCTCCAAGCCGGGGGTCTCCACCTGGGAGCTGAACGAGATCTCGCTGGTCAAGCTCCGCCAGCTCAAGGCCGACTCGGCCTTCATCAACTACGGCCACCCGCCGTACCCGGCCGCGGTTTGCACCTCGGTCAACAACGTGGTGGTTCACGGCATCCCCCGCCGGGACGTGGTCCTCAAGGAAGGGGACATCCTCTCCATCGACTTCGGGGCCTTCAAGAACGGCTGGTGCGGCGACTCGGCCCGGACCATCCCCATCGGCCCCATCAGCCCGGCCGCCCGGGCGCTCATCGAGGCGACGCGGGAGTCGCTCGAGCGGGCCATCGCCGCCTGCGTCCCCGGGAACCGGCTGGGGGACATCGGGTGGGCGGTCCAGTCGCACGTCGAGAAGAAGGGGTACTCGGTGGTCCGGCAGTTCGTGGGGCACGGGATCGGCCGGGCCATGCACGAGGAGCCGCATGTCCCCAACTACGGCGACGCCGGCAAGGGGCGGCGGCTGTCGGCCGGGCTGGTGGTGGCCATCGAGCCGATGGTCAACGCCGGGAGCCCCGAGATCGCCATCGAAAATGACGGGTGGACGGCTGTAACCAAAGATGGTAGCCTCTCCGCCCATTTTGAGCACTCGGTCGCCATCACCGATGACGGCCCGGTGGTGCTCTCGAGGGCGTGAGCTTTGTTGACGGGGTTGTTCTTCGAGTATTTCTGGCGAATTCGTGCTATCGGGAGCGTCCGATGAAGGTCAGGGCTTCGGTCAAAAAGGTATGTGATAAATGCAAGGTGATCCGCCGGCGCGGTGTCGTGCGGGTCATCTGTGAGAACCAGCGGCACAAGCAGAGGCAAGGCTAGGAGAGGGACAAAGCATGGCGCGTTTGGCAGGCGTCGATCTTCCGCGTAACAAGCGGATGGAAATCGCGCTCACTTACATCTACGGAATCGGCAAGGCGCTCTCGCGCGACATCCTGAAGGAGGCGGACGTCTCCCTCGACAAGCGCACCGACGATCTCGACGACAACGAGACCCGGCGCATCCGCGAGGTGATCGAAGGCCGCCAGCTGAAGGTCGAGGGTGACCTGCGGCGCGAGGTCGGCATGAACATCAAGCGCCTCATGGACCTCGGCTGCTTCCGCGGCTTGCGCCACCGCAAGAGTCTCCCCGTGCGCGGTCAGCGCACGCACACCAACGCGCGCACGCGCAAGGGTCCGCGCAAGGGCCAGGCAATCAAGCGCAAGACGGAAGGGACGGGCGCGTAAGCCATGGCCGGACCAGCAGAGACCCCGAACAAGCCGAAGGCCAAGTCCAAGGCCAAGAAGGTCAAGAAGAACATCCAGAGCGGCATCGCCCACATCACGGCGTCGTTCAACAACACGATCGTGACGATCACCGACGTCTCGGGCAACGTGCTCGCCTGGTCGTCGGCCGGCGTGAAGGGCTTCAAGGGGTCGCGCAAGTCGACCCCCTTCGCCGCCCAGCTCGCCGCCGAGGACGCCGCCCACAAGGCGATGGAGCACGGGATGCGCTCGCTGTCGGTGTTCGTGAAGGGTCCCGGCTCGGGGCGCGAGTCGGCGCTGCGCGCGCTCGCCTCGACGGGCTTCAAGATCACGCTCATCCGCGACCTCACCCCCATCCCCCACAACGGTTGCCGGCCGCCCAAGCGCCGCCGCGTTTGATACAGCGCGTTTGACACAGAAAGAGCTCATTTAGAGATGGCGAACTACTCCGGACCTGTTTGCCGGCTCTGCCGGCGCGAAGACATGAAGCTGTTCCTCAAGGGGGACCGCTGCTACACCGATAAGTGCGGCTACGAGCGGCGCGCCTACGCCCCCGGCCAGCACGGCCAGGCCCGGCGGCGGAAGCTGTCGAACTACGGCTCGCAGCTGCGCGAGAAGCAGAAGGTCAAGCGCCTCTATGGCCTCGCCGAGCGGCAGTTCCGCGGCTACTACCACAAGGCGATCCGCATGAAGGGCGTGGCGGGCGAGAACCTGCTGCAGCTCCTCGAGCGGCGCCTCGACAACGTCATCTATCGCCTCGGGTTCGCCTCGGACCACGCGGAGGCGCGGCAGCTGGTGCGCCACGGCCACTTCAAGGTCAACGGGCACCGGGTCGACATCCCGTCGTTCCTCTGCAAGGCCAACGACCAGATCGAGGTCAAGGACGCCTCCAAGAAGATCACCCGCATCCTGGAGAGCCTCGGCGCCGTCGACCGGCGGGGGGTCCCCAAGTGGCTGGAGCTGGAGAAGGACAATTTCAAGGGGAAGCTGACCGCGCTCCCCGCTCGCGAGGATCTGACCTTGCCGATCCGCGAGCAGCTGATCGTCGAGCTTTATTCGCGCTGACAGGAGAAGGACGACATGGCGACCGCTACGGCAACACAATCCGTTGGACAGAACACCTTCATCGCCCGCAACTGGCGCGACCTCATCCGTCCGCGCAACCTGGAGGTCGACCCCGAGTCGCTCACCGCGACCTACGGGAAGTTCACCTGCGAGCCGCTCGAGCGGGGCTTCGGGACGACGCTGGGGAACAGCCTGCGCCGCATCCTGCTGTCGTCGCTGCAGGGCGCGGCCATCACCGCCGTCAAGATCGAGGGCGCGCTGCACGAGTTCACCACCATCCCCGACGTCGTCGAGGACGTGACGGACATCGTGCTGAACCTCAAGGAGGTGCTGCTCAAGGCGGTCGACTCGAAGCCGCGCGTGCTGCGGATCGAGAAGGACGGCGAGGGGCGCGTCAACGCCGGCGACATCCTGCTCACCGACGGGATCGAGGTCCTCAACCCCGACCACAAGGTCCTCACCTGCTCGAAGGGCGCCAAGCTCCGCATGGAGCTGACGGTCGGCTCGGGCCGCGGCTACGTCCCCTCGGAGCGCAACAAGGGGCCGCAGACCCCGGTGGGCGTCATCCCCATCGACTCGCTGTTCTCGCCGATCCGCAAGGTGAACTTCCAGGTCACCAATGCGCGCGTCGGGCAGCAGACCGACTACGACCGCCTGACCCTCGAGGTCTGGACGAACGGCGCCGTCAAGCCGGAGGACGCGGTGGCCTTCGCCGCCAAGATCCTCAAGGACCAGCTCTCCATCTTCATCAACTTCGAAGAGGGGGCCGAGCCGGCGCACGACACCCACGTCTCCGAGGAGCAGGCCAAGCTCAACGAGAACCTCTGGAAGTCGGTCGACGAGCTCGAGCTGTCGGTGCGCTCGGCCAACTGTCTCCAGAACGCCAACATCCGCTACATCGGCGAGCTGGTCCAGCGGACCGAGTCCGAGATGCTGAAGACCAAGAACTTCGGCCGCAAGTCGCTGAAGGAGATCAAGGAGATCCTCGCCGAGATGGGTCTCTCGCTCGGCATGAAGCTGGAAGGCTGGCCCGGCGACGGGCCTCCCAAGAAAGCCTAACGGCCTGGCGGGAGGGGCTGGCGCCCCTCCACCGGCCCACCCCAACGCGACAAGAGCCGGGTCCGGATCCCAATAGGCAAATAAGTCTCCGGCGGGCAGAGCCCGCCTTCGATCCACTGAAGAGAACAGAGAAGAGTAGAGAGTAGAAAATGAGGCATCGTCGAGCTGGAGTTCATCTTTCGCGTACGTCGGCCCACCGGCAGGCGCTGTTCTCGAATTTGGTGGCGGCGCTGTTCACCAACGAGCGCATCCGGACCACGGATGCCAAGGCGAAGGAGACGCGGCGGCTCGCCGAGCGGACCATCACCTGGGCGCGGCGGGTCGGCGACGTGCTGACCAAGAAGCCGGAGCGGCGGACGACCGAGGAGTCGGCGCGCGTCGTCCACGCCGTCCGCATGGCCCGGCGGGTGGTGCGCGACCGCGGCGCGGTGCTCAAGCTGTTCGACGAGCTGGCCCCCCGGTTCGCCGGCCGCCACGGCGGGTACACCCGCATCGTGAAGCTGGATCAACGCCCCGGTGACGCGGCCCCGATGTCGCTCCTCGAGCTGATGCCCGACGAGGCCGCCTCGGCTCCCAAGGCCGAGCCGACCAAGGACGCCCCCAAGGAGAAGGGTAAGGGGGCGGCCGCCAAGGGCGAGCCCAAGGGGGCCGCCAAGGGCGGGGAGGGGGCCAAGGCGTCCTCCGAGGCCAAGAAGCCGCGGGCTTCCAAGGCCAAGGCCGACAAGTAGACAGCCGGCTCCGGCCGTCGTCCGGGGGGGACTTCGAGGAAGTCCTTCGACGAAGTATTCCCGTCGCTGGCGGCGGGCTCCTGCGCTACAGTTTCCTGGCGCTCCTGTCGAACTGTCTTGGTGCAAGGCCGCGCCGGTCTTGCGGACGAGTCGAAGGAGCGAGAATTCATGGACACCGGCACGGGGGCCAAAGTGGCGCAGCAGCAAAACGTTCGGGCCGCGGAGCGATTTGACCTCGAGGTGAAGGTCGACCTCGAGAGCGATCACAACTTCTACACGGGCCTCACCCAGAACATCAGCTCGGGCGGCCTCTTCATCGCCACCAACGCGATCCGGAAGATCGGGGATCGGATCACCTTGAAGTTCTCGCTCCCGGGGACC
>DASZVW010000991.1:0-5033 GCA_035546895.1 Polyangia bacterium | reverse complement strand
AGCAGCTCGGCGTCGGTGCGGGCCAGCTTGCGCAGCCGCGAGAAGGTCAGCGCCAGCGCGGGGGAGAACGTCGGCGTCGGGCCGAACGGGGCGCCGGCCTCCTGGTCCAGCGCGGCGAGCTCGCGCTCGGTGACCAGGCGGAAGACGGCCACCTGGTTGCCGAACAGGACGATGCACCCCTCGGACAGCCGGGTGGGCCCCTCGAGGCGCCGCCCGTCGAGGAAGGTCCCGTTCCGGCTCTCCAGGTCCTCGATCTCGTGGCCGCGCGCGGTGGCGGCGATCCGCAGGTGCTTGCGCGAGAGGAGGCCGTCCGCCAGCGCGATCGACAGCTCGCCGGGCGCCTCGCCGTCCGCCGCGCGCGAGGCGGACCGCCCGCGCCCGATCGTCAGCGCGCCGCTGGCGGGCAGCGGCGCCACCACGCGCTCGTCGAACGAGGCGATGAGCAGCACCGCGCGCTTGCCTCGGCTGTCTGTCGGCCGCCCGGCCTCGGGCTCGGTGTCCGTACCCGTGTCGTTCCCCCTCATGCCGCTCCTGTTGGATACAACAGTCGGCGGGTCGCGCGAAAGGGCGGCGAAGCGTCGGGGGAAGTTCCCGGCCCCGTCCGGGTCTGGTACGGTGAGGTGGCGTGCGCCCCCTGCTGGTCGTCCCCGGCCTCTTCAGCACCGAGATCCACGACGACGAGCTCGGCTTCATCTGGGGCCGGTTCGGGCAGCTCTACGGCGGGCCGCCGTTCGCCACGCTGGCGGGGCTGCGCGGCGCGCCGAAGGCCATTCTGCGGCGGATCCCGCTGCTGTTCGGCCTCACGTACGATCTGGTGGCCTCGCTCGAGCGCGCCCTCCTCGACACCGGGTACCGGCTCGGCGAGACGCTGCACTACTTCGGCTACGACTGGCGCCTGCCGGTCATCGACCTCGGCGCCCAGCTGGCCGCGGAGGTGCGGCGGATCGCGGCCGCGTCCGGAGATGCGATTGACATGCTGGGGCTGTCCAACGGCGGTCCCATCGTGCGCGCCGCCTTCGCCGCCGACCGCGCGCTGCCGGTCGAGCGGGTGGTCACCTCGGGCGGCGCCCACGCGGGGACCATCGAGACGGTCGCCTGCTTCGACGCCGGGTTCCGGTTCGCGCCGCTCGGGCGGCGGGTGACCCCCGAGGAGTTCATGGCCTGCCCGGGCGGGCTCGATTCGATCCCCGAGCCGGCGGGCGCGCTGTTCCTCCCCGAGGACGGCGGCCACGACCTCTACGACGTCGAGACCTGGCGCAAGCTGCGGATGTCGGTCTTTCGCAAGCACCCCGACGACCCGACCTGGACCGAGGTGGTCCGGCAGCGGCTCGCCGGCGTGCGTGCGCTCTACCGGGCGCTCGAGGGGGCGGCGGCGCCGCGGCGGCTGGTCTGCATCTGCGGCACCGGCCTGCCGACGCAGATCCGGATCGTGGTCGAGAACGGGCGGGCGCGCCTGCCCGGCGAGGGGCGGCTGGCGGGGCTGCCGCCGGCGGCCATCGGCGACGGCGACGGCGCCATCCCGATCGCCGGCGGCCACGCCTGGACCGGCGCCGACCCCGAGGTGGTGAAGGTCCCGGTCACCCGCCACCGCGACATGGTGCGGACCAAGGTGGTGTTCGAGGCGATCGTCAAAGCGCTGCGCTAGGCGAGAGCGCTGCGCCAGACGAGAGCGCTGCGCCAGGGCGCTTGCCGGCGAGGCGGCGCAGGTTTTTACTGATCCGAGGGATGCGGCGGACCTTCAAGCAGCTCCGGACCTTCCTGGAGACGAACCCCTACACCGCGGCGGCCACCATGCGGCTGTCGCGGCGGGCGCGGGCGGCCATCTTCGTCTACCGGCTGACGGTCCGCATCCTGGCCCAGTGGGCGCGCGACAAGTGCCCGCAGCAGGCGGCGGCGCTGGCCTACCAGACGGCGCTGGGGCTGGTGCCGGTCACGGCCATCGCCTTCTCGATCCTGCGCGCGGTGGGGTCGCTGGACGCCGAGTCGCGCCTCTTGCAGTTCTT
The DNA here is from genome assembly GCA_035546895.1 of Polyangia bacterium. Taxonomy (GTDB): domain Bacteria; phylum Myxococcota_A; class Polyangia; order Fen-1088; family Fen-1088; genus JADGRB01. Next base: position 3,030 of record DASZVW010000991.1, on the reverse strand, counting down.
CTCCGAGCACGTCTTCCCGCGCATGTCCGACGTCACCGAGCGGATCCAGTCGTTCGCCGGCAAGGTCAGCATCGGCGCGCTGGGGGGCGGCGGCCTCATCTTCACCGTCGTCACCTGCTACTCGCTCTACAGCACGGTGGAGCGGATCTTCAACGACATCTGGCGGGTGGGGGCGCGCCGCACGGTCATCGGCAAGTTCCTCACCTTCTACGCGATGGTGACGCTGCTGCCCACGCTGGCGGGGTTCTCGCTCTACTGGTCGGGGCGGCTCATCGAGTCGGACGCCATGACCCGGTTCTTCGCGCCGTTCATGATCGAGCTCGTCGGCCTGATGATGATGAACAAGCTCTTGCCGCGCACCAACGTCGACTGGTCGGCGGCGGCGGCGGGGGCGCTGGCCACCGCGGGGCTGCTCGAGCTGACCAAGCTGGTGTTCGTCCGCTTCGCCGAGCAGATCATGCTCAAGAGCTACAGCAGCGTGTACGGGCCGCTGGGGCTGGTGCCGCTGGTGCTGGTCTGGATCTACGCGGCCTGGGTGCTGGTGCTGCTGGGCGCCGAGATCACGCACGCGCTGCAGAACCTGCGGCTGCTGGAGGCGGAGGACCGGCGGCAGCGCGACGACGAGCCGATCAACGGCCTCCTGGCCGCGCAGATCCTGGCGGCGGTGGCGGCCACCCACGCGGCGGGCGGCGCCGGGCACCCCAAGGAGCGGCTGGTGACCGAGTTCGGGCTGACGCCCCACAACGTCGAGCGGGTGGTGGCGCGGCTCAAGGCGCGCGGGCTCATCGCCGAGGTGCGCGGCGACCTCAACGGCTACGTCCCCGGGCGGGCGGCGGGGAGCATCCCGCTCGAGGAGGTGCTGGCGGCCTTCCGCTCGACCGACCTGGAGATCGCCCACGGCGCCACCTCGCCGGCGCTCCAGAAGCTGGTGGCCGAGCTCGACGAGTCGCGCCGGCGGCGGATCGGCGGCCTGACCATCGCCGACCTCCTGCCCTCCCCCACCGAGCCCGGCGCGCCGGCCGAGGGGCCCTCGCGCGGCCCCCGGGACGCCAGCGCCGGCCTGGCCATCGTCAAGGACCGCCCCGAGGAGTGAAAAATCGACCGGCCGGTGTCGATCTCGACGCCGCCCGTACGTCGTCTCCATGAAGGCCCGGACGGACCGGGCCGCCAACCAAGGAGAGACGAGATGCGATCACTGGCGATTGACCACCTCCCCCCGACGTTCACCTCCGCCACGGCCGCTCCGGCCGCCGAGGCCCGGCGGCCCCCGCGTGGGCGCCTCTGGACCGGCCGCGTCCTGAGCGGGCTGGCCGCGGCGTTCCTGCTGTTCGACGCCGCCATGAAGCTCATCCTGCTGCCGCCGGTGGTCAAGGCGACGCGCGAGGTCGGCTTCTCGGAGGGCTCGGTGTTCGGGATCGGCGCCACGCTGCTGGTCTGCGTGGCGGTCTACCTGGTCCCGCGGACGGCGCTGGTGGGCGCAGTCCTGCTGACCGGGTACCTGGGCGGCGCCGTCGCCACCAACGTCCGGATCGGCGCCCCGCTCTTCACCCACGTGCTGGCGCCGATCTACATGGCGGTGTTCGTCTGGGGCGGGCTCGCCCTGCGCGACGCCCGGGTCCGCGCGCTCTTCAGCAAGCGCTCATGAGCGCGCGAACAGCAGGTGGGTCACGCCGTCGCCGGCGACCGTCCGCACCTGCGCGAGCCCGTGCAGGTCGTCGAGCCCGCCGTCGAACAGCCGCTCGCCGCGCCCGAGCAGCGTCGGGACGAGGTGGAGCCACATCTCGTCGACCAGCCCGGCGGCCAGGAACTGCCGCGCCACGCTGGCGCCGCCCCCCACCGCCACGTCGCGCCCGCCCGCCGCGCGGCGCGCCTCGGCCAGCGCCGCCTCGGGCCCGGCGGTGACGAAGTGGAAGGTGGTCCCCCCCTGCAGGACCAGCGGCGGGCGCGGGTGGTGGGTGACCACGAAGACGGGGTGGTGAAAGGGCGGCGTCTCCTCCCACCAGCCGTTCCAGGGATGTTGCGGGTCCCAGGGGCCGGGGTGGCCGCCGAACATGTTGCGCCCCATGACGGTGGCGCCGACGCCGGCCCGGATCGCCTCCACCACCGGCGTGCTGGCGTTGATCGCGCCCCCCTCGAGCCCGTGCGGCCGCCGCCAGGCCGCCAGCCCGAACACCCACTGGTGCAGCCGCATCCCCCCCTTGCCGAGCGGATCGTCCACGCTCTGGTCCGGCCCGGCCACGAAGCCGTCGAGCGAGATCGAGAGCTGCATCCGGAGCCTGGGCGCCGCGGTCATGGGACCAGCGCCTCCCGGCGCGCCTCGCGGAAGAAGCTGGTCGCCTCGTCGTGGACGCGGCTCACCCAGGTGATGGCCCCCCCCGGCTCGAACTCGTAGACGCTGTAGCGGGCGCGCCGCTCGGGGCCGCCGGTGTAGGAGGCCGATCCGGCGCCGATGACCGGGATCTTGCGGCCGTCCGGGCCGGGCAGCTCGGCGCGCTGGTCGGCGTGGTCGTGGCCGTGCAGGACCAGCTCGGCGCCGGCGCGCGCCAGCACGGCGGCCAGCGCGGCGCGGTCGCGCAGGTTGCGGTGCTCGCCGTCCTTGTGCAGCACCGGCGGGTGGTGGATCAGGACCACGCGGGTGAGGCCCCGCAGCTCGGGCGCCGTCAGGATCGCCTCCAGCCGCGCGAGCTGCGCCTCGCCGATCCGCCCCCAGGCGCCCAGATCGCCGGTGGGGACGGCGCTGGAGACGCCCACCAGCGCCAGCGGCTCGCGGATCTGCACGAACGGGTAGTAGGCGGCCTCGCGATCGCGGTCGAGGTCGCTGGTCTGGTAGGCGGCGAACAGGCGCTCGAACTCGCGCGTCTCCACCACCTTGGCCACGTAGGCGTCGTGGTTCCCGGGGATGACCGAGATGGCGTCGGGGGCCACGCCCGAGAGGTCGAGCCAGGCCAGCGCCGAGCGCCACTCGGCGGTGAGCGCGATGTTCGACAGGTCGCCGGTCAGCGCCAGGTGGTCGGGCGCCTGCGCGCGCAG
>DASZVW010000990.1:0-10242 GCA_035546895.1 Polyangia bacterium | reverse complement strand
CCGGACGCGCGCGAGGTGCTGGCGCTGGCGCGAGAGGCGGGACGCAAGGCGGTGTCGCTGCCCGGGGACATCCGCACCGAATCGGTCTGCCAGGGGTTGATCGCTCAGGCCGTGCGCGAGCTCGGCGGGCTGGACATCCTGGTGAACAATGCGGGCAAGCAGCACGCGGTCGAGCGGATCGAAGACCTGACGACGGACCAGTTCGACGCGACCTACAAGACGAACGTCTACGCGATGTTCTGGCTGTGCAAGGCGGCGGTGGCGCACCTGCCGCCGGGCGGCGCGATCATCAACACGGCCTCCGTCGAAGCTTACGCGCCCGAGCCTCAGCTCCTCGATTATGCGTCGACGAAGGGCGCCATCGTGAACTTCACCAAGGGGCTGGCCAAGCAACTCGCCAAGCGCGGCATCCGGGTCAACGCGGTGGCGCCCGGTCCCTACTGGACGCCGTTGCAGGTGACGGGTGGCCAGCCTCCAGAGAAGATTCCGAAGTTCGGCCAGGACACTCCGCTCGGTCGGGCCGGCCAGCCGGCGGAGATCGCCCCCGTCTACGTCTTGCTGGCGGCCGCCGAGGCGACCTACGTCACCGGCCAGGTCTTCGGCGCGTCGGGCGGCCGCGGCGAGCCCTGAATACCGCTGCCTGCTGTAGAGTCGCCGCATGACCGCGGCGCTCCGGTTCGACTGGCACGAGCTGCAGACACGCGATTGCGCGCGGGCGCTTCGTTTCTATCAGGCGTTCTGCGGGTGGACGACATCGGATGCGAGCGCCGGCAGCCCGCGCGAGCGCCACCTGTGCTCGCGCGACGGCGTCGCGCTGGGCGCGATCACGGTCTCGCAAGCGCCGCCTCACGTTCCTGCGTTCTGGCTGCCGTTCCTGGCACTCGCAGATCTCGACGGCACGCTCGCGGCGGCACGCAAGCTGGGGGCGCGCGTGCTGCGCGAGCCTGCGCTGGTGCCCGGCGCGGGGCGCCTGGCCGTGGCCGTCGATCCGCAGGGTGCGGTGTTCGGGTTGCGGGACGCCGGTGCGACCGCCCCCGCCGACCCCGCGCCCGGATCCTTCTCTTGGGACGAACTGCTCACCAATGACGCCGAGTCAGCGGCGACGTTCTATGCGGCGCTGACCGGCTGTTCGATCGAGGCGATGGACCTCGGCCCGATGGGCACGTACCGCATCCTGGTCGACGGCGGCCGGCGCATCGCGGGCGTGGTGAAGCACCCCGAGAACGCGCACCCGCACTGGCTGCCCTACCTGTCCGTGCGGGACGTCGACACGGAGACCAGCCGTGCCGTCGACCTGGGCGCCTCGCTCTACTTCGCGCCGCGCGACGTTCCCGGCGCGGGACGCATCGGCGGCATCGACGACCCGACCGGCGCGGGCGTCTGTCTCATCACCGGAGGACAGGAAGTATAAGCGGCGCTCTTCGTCCGACAATCGGGCGCTCCGTCAACTCTTGCCCCCTTTTCCCGGGGCCCTTCGGGTCCCTGCCGGGGATGGGCAGCCCGACACGAGCTTCCTAACCGCGGACGACGCGGCGGCTCTCGAGACGCCTGCAGCGCCCGGAATGTTCGACGTCGTCCCTCGGCTGGTCGACGCTTACGAAGTGACCGCAGGCGCTCGAATCTGGTACGCCATCGACGACGGCTCTCACTTGCCGATTCTCACTCGCGCGGTCGTCGGCCGCTCAAAGCAGGCTGACAGGGGAAGAAGGGCGGCGAGGCCGGGAGTCCGCCCGGACGACTTGACCGGGTCGGCTCGGCGGTCTATCTCCTCGTTCGTGACGGCGAAGCGGACGGGCGAAGCGATGAGCCTGCTGCGGGCGGGAGACGTGCGGGGCCTCCTGTCACGGTACGCCGACCTGGCGCTGGCGGCGCTGGTGGTCTCGATCGTGGGGATGATGATCGTCCCGTTGCCGACGCCGCTGCTCGATCTCTTGATCTCGGTCAACATCGCGTCGGCGGTGACGCTGTTGCTCGTTGCCATCTACGTGAGCGACGCGCTGAAGATCGCCACCTTCCCGACGCTGCTGCTGCTGACCACGCTGTTCCGGCTGGCCCTGGAGGTGTCGGCGACGCGGCTCATCCTGCTGCGCGCCGACGCCGGCGAGGTGATCCACGCGTTTGGGAACTTCGTGGTGGCCGGCAACCTGGTGGTGGGCGCGGTCATCTTCCTCATCCTGACGATGATCCAGTTCATCGTCATCTCCAAGGGCTCGGAGCGGGTCGCCGAGGTGGCGGCGCGGTTCACGCTGGACGCCATGCCGGGCAAGCAGATGTCGATCGACGCCGAGCTGCGTGCCGGCCACATCGATCACAACGAGGCGCGGCGGCGTCGCGCGGCGCTGGCGCGCGAGTCGCAGCTGTTCGGCTCGATGGACGGCGCGATGAAGTTCGTTATTGTCCCGAGACTGCCAATTCGCACGGGTGCCCGTCGCTCTGTGCTTCGGCATCTCGACGGTGCGCCGGCCATCGGCTAACGTTTAGTGATGGTGCGCCTATCTCAGTCGGCGGGACGAGCAACCCCCGCGTCGTGGGGTGGCGGTCGACTCGCCGAGGAGGCGGAAGCTCGATTCCTGGAGGGTGTGGACTACTGCGGGAGATTCTTCATGGGACAGGCCGAAGCCCAGCTCGCGCTCTATAAGTTGACCGCCATCTTGGAGGCCGAGGGGCTCCCCTACGCGATCATCGGGGCGTTCGCGCTGAACGAGTACGGCCACCGGCGCGTCACCGTGGACGTGGATCTCGTGATGCGCGACGAGGACCTGCAGGCGTTCAAGCGCGGTCACCTGGGTCGAGGCTACGTAGAGCGGGTGCCGGGCACCGGCAAGCTCCTCGACACCGAGCACGGCGTAAACATCGACGTTCTTTCCACCGGCCGGTTTCCCGGCGACGACAAGCCCAAACCCATTGCTTTCCCCGATCCCGCGACCGTCGCCCTCCGCGGCGAGCGCTTCGCGCTGCTGCCGATGCCGCGCTTCATCGAGCTGAAGCTCGCGTCAGGCATAGTCGCCGCCCACCGCGCTAAGGACTTGGTCGACGTCCAGGAGCTCATCAAGAGCGCCTCCTTGCCCGCCAGCGTCGCCGAGGACCTGCATCCTTGGGTCAGAGCGAAGTTCCTCGAGCTATGGCAGCTCGCGCAGACGCCCGACCCGTTCTGATTCGACGCCACACGACGAGCACACCTCTAGCGGGATCGGGTAGGTCCCGGCTTCGGGGAGCCTTGCGTGCTATCGAGACTGAGGTCGAAGAGCCGCGCGACCGCATCCGCGCGCCAGTCGGAGGAGGGGGTTCTGAGCAGGCTTCTGCTAGACGCTGGTCCTCCTTCTGGCTGGGGCCCTGAGCCGAGGGTCGGAGGAAAATCTGGCCCCGGTCTGTTACGATCTGCGGTCGCCTGGTATCCCCGGGCGAGCGGGAGGCGGAATGAAGGCAGTGAGCATGGCGGCCGCGCTACAGGGCTTGCGTGAGCAACCCCTATGGCGACTGCTCGCCGCTGACAAGGCGCCTGCGTACATCGCACTGCTGCAGTCCCTGTTGCTCGATAGGGAGACGGTACTGCCCACGTCGATTCTCCATGAGCGTCTGACCGTGGCACTGGAGGAACTGCGGGCTCACGGATACGATCTGCCGCAAACACCTCAGGCATACGTATCGGACTGGCTGCGGGAAGGCTGGCTCACCCGACGACTCGCTGCGGGGGCGAGCGAAGAGGTCTTCGAGCTAACCGCAGAGGCCGCGAACGCGCTGCGCTTCATCGCCAGCATCCTGAAGCCACGCGCGGCGGCGACCGAAAGTCGGCTTGCCGCAGTGATCCAACAACTCGCACGGCTCGCCGAGGAGACGGATCCGAATCCGAGGACGCGCATCGAAGCCCTGCTTGCCGAGCGCAGTCGAATCGAACGCGAGATTGAGGGCGTCGATCGAGGGTCTGCCAAGACAATTTCTCCAGAGCGAGCCGTCGAGAGAGCTCGGGAGATCATTGCCCTCGCTGACGAGCTCGGTGGCGACTTCCGGAACGTGCGTGACGGGTTCGACAAACTCAACCGGGACCTGCGACAGAGCCTCATGGAGAATGAGGGACGCCGTGGTGATGTTCTCGAGGCGCTTTTCGCAGGCGTCGACCTGATCGGCGAGAGCGAAGCCGGCCGGAGTTTCAACGCCCTGTGGCGACTCCTGACTGATAGCGAGCAGTCCGCGACGCTCAGCGATGCGATCGACGCGGTGGTCGAGCGAGCCTTTGCACGGAGACTCGAGGCGCGCGAACGGCGCTTTCTCAAGGACCTGACGGCCATGCTGGTGGACCAAGGCGGCAGCGTCCATGACGTCATGCAGAGCTTGGCGCGGAGCCTTAAGAGTTTTGTGCAGAGCCGTGAATTTCTCGAACAACGACGCCTGCATGCGCTGCTGAAAGACGCTCAGCACGCTGCCCTGGCGAGTCGCGATATGGTGCGGCCCAATCAGCAGATTGGCTTTAGCCTGACGTTGACCAGTAGCAGGCTACGCTCCGTATCGCAGTGGTCGTTGTTCGATCCTTCCTTCCGAATCTCGAACACGGATATGCCCGATGCCGCATCGGGCGACCTGTCGCTGGATGACATCCGCAAACTGGTCAACGAATCGGAGATTGACCTTCGGTCGCTTCGCGCACACGTACGGGCCATCCTCGCCGATCACTCGCAGGCCTCCATTCGAGAGATCCTCGAGAGATTTCCTGCCGAGCAAGGATTGGGTAGCATCGTCGGCTACGTCGCTCTTGGCGCCAAGCATGGCGAGGTTACAAAGGACTCTCAAGTAGTCGCTTGGAATGGACAAGACGGAGTCGCAAGGCGGGCGAGGCTGCCGGCGATCTACTTCTTGAGAGAGAGGGTCCATGAGCTCGACGGCTGATGCTGGCGAGGAGCCCGTCACGCCGAGCGACCGCGACGGTCGTGACGAACGGGGTGCTGTGTTCGCGGGCGATCGCGGACTCCTATCGGTCGACACTCGCCGAGTCTTGGTGCAGCTATTGCTGGGTCCGGCAATGGATGCGCGGCGCCAGACGAAACTCTGGCCGGTGCTCTTGCGCGAGGAAGACGTGATCCGTTCACGCCTCCATGAGCTGTTCTTGGATCTGGTCATCGACCACGAGCAGAAGGTCGCCTTTACCCGGCAAGTCTCCGAAGAAGGTGTCGACATACCGGTCCTCCTACGCCGTACCAACCTGACGTTCTTGGAGTCCGCCCTGCTCCTGCACTTGCGGCAGCGTCTGACTCAGGCGGACGTCCAAGGAGAGCGCGCGGTCATATCGCACGACGAGATGGTCGTGCACCTGGGTGTGTTCGAACGCAAGGGCAACGCTGACCACGCGCGCTTTTCCCGCCTCGTCCAGAACGCGATCGACAAGGGCAAGAAGCTCAGCCTTCTACAAAAGGTTCGCGGAACCAATGACCGCTACGAAGTGTCTCCGACGTTGAAGCTGTTGTTCTCCGCCGAAGAGATTCAGGTGCTGACGCGTGCGTACGTCGGGCTGACCGCTGGCGAGGTCTCCGTCGCAGAAGAGAACGCCGACGATGACAGCGACGGCGTAGCGGTAGAATAGCCGATGGAACCTCTAGAACTCTTTCCACATGATGCCGCGAGCGACCAGTTTCGCCTGGCAACGATCCAGACATTCAACTGGGGTACGTTCGCGGGTGTGTCGGAATTCATGGTGGCCGAGAAGGGCCACCTCTTCGTCGGCCCGTCCGGGTCGGGCAAGTCAACAATCCTCGACGCGCACGCCGCACTATTGACTCCGCCCAAGTGGCTCGACTTCAACGTCGCGGCGCGCGAGACCGACCGGCGAGGCAAGGATCGCAACGCTGTTACCTACCTGCGAGGAGCATGGGCGGAGCAGACGGGGGAAAGCGGGGAAGTCGCAGCGCAGTACTTACGAACCGGAACGACTTGGTCGGCCGTCGCAGAGACCTATCGCCAGGACAACGGCAAGTGCGTCGTGCTGGCGCAGGTGCTCTGGGTGCGCGGCGCCTCCAATCATAAGGACGACGTCAAGAAGCAATTCATCGTCCTGGAACGCAAGTTCGACGTGCGTGAGTTGCAAGCCTTTGCCGCGAGCAACTTCGACGTGCGGCGACTGAAACGCGATCTCGCCGATGCGTATGTGACGAATGAATTCAGCGTTTACCAGGAGCGGTTCCGACGCCTTCTTGGCATCGACAGCGAGCGGGCGCTACGGCTCTTGCACAAGACACAGTCCGCAAAGAACCTGGGTGACCTAAACACCTTCCTCCGCGATTTCATGCTCGACGACCCGGAGACCTTCGAGATCGCTGACAGGCTCGTCTCCGAGTTCGGTGAGCTTAGTGCTGCCCACCAGTCCGTAGTTACGGCTAGCGAGCAGATCGAGACACTTTCACCGGCGTGGGCCAGTCACAAGGACGTCGGGGATCAGAAGACCGCGCTGGCCGAACTCGATGAACTGTTGGCGACCGTCGAGACGTACCGCGACACCCGCCGCCACGCTCTCCTTGAAGCACACATTTGTGAGCTGGGTGTCGAGGCAGAGGCGGCAAAGCTGGAAGCGGGCCGCCTGAAAGAGGATGCGGACCAACAGGAGGCGCTGCTGCACAGCTTGAAGGATCAGCGCCGCGGCATGGGGGGTGGGGTCATCGAACAACTCGAGAGCCAGATCGCAGCCACCGAGGAACAGAAAGAGCCTTGCCTGAGAAGGCGCGAGGGCGCCACAGAAGCGTGCAAGGCGCTGGGCTGCGAATTGCCGGGAAGTCCGGCTGACTTCCTCCGGCTCTGTGGTGCGGCACGCGATCGACTCGTGCGAGCGAACGACGACCACGAGCAACGCGAAGCTCACAAAGACACGCTGAAGCGGCACGAGAATGAGCTGGGGAGGAGGCTCCAGGACCTTCGCACCGAAGTGGAAGCGATGGAGCGCCAGCGCTCCAACATTCCCGCAAAAATGTTGGTAGTCCGGCACGCGATCGCCGCCGCGGCTGGCTTGCCAGACGAGAAGCTACCGTTCGTGGGCGAGCTCGTCGAGGTCAAGCGAGAGGAACAACGCTGGCGAGGCGCCATCGAACGCGTCTTACACGGGTTTTCCCTATCACTGCTGGTGGACGACAATCATTACCCGGCGGTGTCGAGTTACGTGAATCGACAGCACTTTGGCGAGCGCGTGGTCTACCTGCGCATGCTCCCAGGCCAGGTTGGGCGCGGCACCGCTGGGCCGAACTACGTTGCTGCAAAGCTTTCGGTAGCAGCGGACGGTTACGGGGAGTGGGTCCGAGGCGAGTTGCGGTCCCGGTTCGACTACGTCTGTGCGGAGGACGATCAGGAGTTCCGATCGGCGACGAAGGCTATCACCGAGACGGGCCAGGTAAAACATAACTCCACCCGTCACGAGAAGGACGATCGCCATCGAGTGGATGACGCGCGACATTGGGTGCTGGGCTTCGACAACAAGGACAAGCTGGAGCTGTTCAGGCGAGAGGGCCATGACGTGGCGGCGGAGTTGCTGAATGTGCAGACGGCATTGACGGAGGCGAAGACTGAGGACAGACGACGCCAACAGCAGCTCCTTGCATGCCAGACGCTGGCGAATACCGCGTGGGCCGACATCGACTTGCAGGCCCTCGTGACGAAGATCGAGACACTTCGCCGACAGATGCATGCGGAGAAGGAAGCCCGTCCAGATCTGCGCCAGCTGGATGAACGGATTTCCGCCCAGGAGAGGATTCACACCTCGGCGCACAACGTGTTTGTCAAGGCCGAGGCCGAAGTAGTGCGGCTAGGGAAGGCGGTCTCTGACAGCGAGGCGCGGCTCAATGCCCTCGCGCGCGACCTTGCCCGCTCGACAGTGACCGCGGCACAGATCGCGAGTCTCGACGGGCGATTCGCACGCCTCAACGTCGCGATCACTCTCGACACCATCGGTGACGCGGCCACGCGCGTGACGAGGGTTCTCGGCGAAGACCGCGAGATGGTGACGCGGCAGATCGGCGCGCTCACACGCCATATCGAAGGCTGCTTCAGCGACTTCAACCGCAAGTGGCCGGCGGAGGCGGGCGGTCTCGATCCGACTCTCGCGAGCTCGGAGGATTACTTCGCCAAGTTGACCCGTCTTGAGAACGACGGGCTGCCCAAATTCCGGCAGCGATTCCTCGACTTGCTGCACGAGCAAAGTGACCAGAATCTGATGCTGCTCTCGACCAAGCTAGAGCAGGAGCGCAAGGCGATCCGCGACCGCATGGATATGGTCAACGAGAGCCTCGAGAAAGCGCCTTTCAACCCCGGAACGCACCTCGTGATCGATACTGCCGATCGACAGATCGAGGACGTACGCGCGTTCAAGCGAACTCTCGTCCAAGCCCTGAGTCATTCCTTTACGGATGACCAAGCGGCAGCTGAGCAGCGCTTCGAAGCGTTGAGCCAGCTCGTAAAGCGCCTCTCGAGCCAGGAAGCGGCCGACAAGGAATGGCGGGTGCAAGCACTCGACGTTCGTCAGCATGTCGAGTTCATTGCAAAGGAGCTCGACGACGCAGGCGTGGAGCTAGAGGTGTACCGCAGTGGCGCAGGTAAGTCGGGCGGCCAGCGCCAAAAGCTCGCGGCAACCTGCCTCGCTGCAGCCTTGCGGTATCAGCTGGGCGGGAACGATCGAGCGTTGCCCAGCTTCTCGACCGTCGCTCTCGATGAGGCTATGGACAAGTCTGACGCGGAGTTCACCACCTTGGCGATGAACATCTTCAGGACGTTCGGTTTCCAGATGATCGTGGCGACGCCGCTGAAGTCGGTGATGACTCTCGAGCCATTCATCGGAGGCGCCTACTTCGTGCACATTCGCGATCGCAAGCATTCGACAGCGATCCCGATCGAATACGACGCTGATACCCAGCGATTGCAGCTCACTCAAGAGATGAGCGATGCCGAAGCGGCTGCTGTTTCCTGACGACGTCCGGCATTTGCTGGCGCGACGCTTCGATCACCAGCACCGGACCTGGCTCGTTGGTGCCGGGTCCTGGCCGTTGAATCTCAGCGTCGGCGCACTATCCGAAAACCAAGTGCGCGAAGATCCGAACAGGGTCCGCCGGTGGGTCGAGAGCTGGAGGGCGTCGCGGAGCGCTGGAACGGTTGAATGGCAGGAGCGCGTGTGGGCGCACGTCGGACGACAATCCGTGCCTATCCGAATCTCATTCTCTTCTGCAAACGAGGTTGCCGACGCGATCGGCAAGCGGAAACCGTGGCAAACCGCGACGACCCGCTATCAACTGCTGACCGAGCGCTGGCCGCAGTTGGCCGGAAGGGCCGATGTCTCTCGCCAGTTCGATGCGCTCGCGGATTACTCCCCCGGCGACTTCGATCGGATCGTCTCGCTCCTCGCCTGGCTCGAAAAGAATCCGTCGTCGGGCTTCTACCTGAGACAACTTCCGATCGAAGGACTGCACACCAAGTGGATCGAGAAGCGGACTAGCCTCGTCATTGATCTGGTGCGAGCCCTCCAGAACAGCGATGAGGCCGATCTCTATGGATTGTGCGGCCTGCGGCGACCGCCGCATCGGCTGCGACTTCGTGTCCTGTGCCCTGAACTGCGCCGGACAGTCGGGGGACTCAGCGACATCGAGGCGCCGATCGACGAACTCTCGACGATTCCGCTCGCGCCGACGAAATTGATCATCGCGGAGAACCTGGAGACCGGGATCGCATTTCCAGAGATGCCGGGGTGTGTCGCGGTCATGAAGCTGGGACACGCGGTCACATTACTCGGACGGGTTCGATGGCTTCGCCAGATCCCGAAAGCGGTCTATTGGGGCGACATCGACACGCACGGATTCGTCGCTCTCGACCGCGCACGACTGGTCCTGCCCGAATTGCAGTCGGTACTGATGGACGAGGCGACGCTGTTGGCGAATAGGGGCCTATGGGGTGAAGAGTCGGCGCAGCATCCGGAAGTCGAACTACCGCGCTTGGGACCCGAGGAGCGAACGGTCTACGAGCGCCTCCGCGGTCAGACGTGGGGCGAACGGATTCGACTTGAACAGGAACGGCTGCCATGGGACGCGGCTGTCCGGGCAATCACTGCCGCCTTGGCGTGACCGCCGGATACCGGCTGGTCGTCGTCTAAGAGCAGGCCGGCACGAGCTGGGTGTAACTCACCGGTTTGCGGCCTGGAAACAGATTAGCGCACAGGCGAGTTGAACGAAGGCGAGATGATTTTCGGCGGTGCGCTCCCACCTGATCCGCAGCCCGCGAAAGTTGTTG
>DASZVW010000989.1:0-2443 GCA_035546895.1 Polyangia bacterium | reverse complement strand
CTGGGCGTCGGTCCCCACGGTCTTGGCGCTCGCGCAGCCGGCCGCCGCCAGGACGGCGGCGCAGGCGAGCCGGCGCGCGCGTCCCGCGCGGCGCCCGATCGGGGGGGCGAGCATCGCCCCATGATCGCACATTCGCGCGGGCGGGGCCGCCCGCCGTCGCTCAGGCTTGCCGGCGCAGGTACTCGCGCGGCGTCAGGTGGCGCAGCGCACGGAACACCCGGTGGAACTGCGCGTAGCTGCCGAACCCGGCGGCCAGCGCCGCCTCGAGCAGGTTGGTCCGCCCCTTGTCGAGCAGCAGCGAGAAGCGGTCGAGCCGCAGCCGGTTGCGGTACTCGACCAGCGACATCCCCATCTCCGACTTGAACACCCGCGCCAGCCGCGAGAGGCTGATGTCCAGCGCGCCGGCGATCTCCTTGCCCCCCATCGCCGGGTCCTTGGCCAGCAGGTTCACCGTCGCCGAGACCAGGCGGTGGCCGGGCGACTCGCCGGCCGGCGCCGCCCCGCGCCCCGGCGAGCCGCGCACCGGATCGAGCATGGTGCCGAGCAGCGAGCAGAGGATGGCCGCGTGCGCCTGCTTCCCCTCGTCGACGGCGGCGTCGGTCAGCGCGGCGTCGTTGAACATGATCCCGATCGGCGCCCGCGCCGACCGGATCGGCGTGCAGGCGACCCACCCGCGCCCGGCGATCCGCGTCTCCCCTTCGTGGTGCTCGACGATGGGGCAGTTCTCGAACACGGTGAAGTGCTCGCCCGCCTCCTCCGACCGCCGGAGCGCCTCGCGATCGGTGTCGCTCACGTCGTACATGAGGTGGTGCTCGTCGACGACGTTCCCCTGCAGGTCCATCCCCCAGGTCCCCAGCATCAGCTGGCGGGCCCGATCGAGGACGAAGATCCCCGCCCGTTGCAGGCCGATCCGATCGCGCCCGAGCTCGATCGCCCGCCGCAGGATGAGGTCGGGGTCGTCGAGCGCGTGGAGGGCGTCGAAGGCCGCCAGCAGCGCGGCCAGCTTGCCGCGGGCAGAGCGGTCCTCCACCACCTTCGGGACCGGTGCCTTCGGCCCCAAGATGATCGGCCAATCCACGCGTCGCCGCCGCGTCACGGTGAGCAGACCTCAGTATTCCCGGGATGTTGAGCGGCGCTCAAAACCAGCGCCATCCGCCAAAAATGATAAGTCAGCGCAAAAAATGATAAAAGCCTCGGACCTGCTGCGGCGGCCGCGCGCCGTGCCTATGTTGGGGGCCATGCCCGAGACCGAGCCTGCGAAGTCCTGGACGTTCAACATCGGCGGCGACCTCCCGGTCCACCGCCTGGGGTTCGGCGCCATGCGGATCACCGGCCCCGGGATCTGGGGCGAGCCGAAGGACCGTGCCGAGTGCGTCCGGACGTTGAAGCGGGCGCGCGAGCTGGGGATCACCCTCATCGACACCGCCGACTCCTACGGCCCCGACGTCTCGGAGCGGCTGATCCGCGAGGCGCTCCACCCCTACGGCGAGCTGCACGTCGCCACCAAGGCGGGCCTGGCGCGCACCGGCCCCGAGCGCTGGGTGCCGCTCGGGCGCCCCGAGTACCTGATCCAGCAGGCGCACAAGAGCCTGCGCAACCTGGGCGTCGAGCGCATCGACCTCTGGCAGCTCCACCGCATCGATCCGAAGGTGCCGCGCGACGAGCAGTTCGACGCCATCAAGTCGCTGCTGGACGCGGGCGTCATCCGCCACGCCGGCCTGAGCGAGGTGACCGTGGAGCAGATCGAGGCGGCGTCGAAGTACTTCCCGGTGGCCACCGTGCAGAACCGCTACAACCTGACCGACCGCAAGAGCGAGGACGTGCTCGGCTACTGCACGCGCAAGGGGATCGGCTTTCTCCCCTGGTTCCCGCTCGGCGCCGGCGGGCTGACCCAGGCGAGCGCCGCCATCGACAAGATCGCCAAGCGGCACGCCGCCACCCCGGCGCAGGTCGTGCTCGCCTGGACGCTGCGGAAGAGCCCGGTGATGCTCCCCATCCCCGGGACCTCGCGCGTCGATCACCTCGAGGAGAACGTGGCCGCCTCGCGCATCGTGCTCGCCCCCGCCGAGATGGCGGCGCTCGACGATCTGCCGCCGGCCTGACCGGCGGGCCGCGGTAAGCTCCGGCGCGTGGCGGACGAGCGCGGCTACCTGCTCGACAACCGGGTCGTAGAGGCGGGCGATCGGATCGCGGCGCTGTCGGCGCTGTTCGATCCGGTCACCTTCCGGCACGCCGAGGCGCTGGGGCTCGGGCGCGGCTGGCGTTGCTGGGAGGTCGGGGCCGGCGGACCGTCGGTGCCGCGCGGGCTGGCGGCGCGCGTGGGGTCCGAGGGCCGCGTGCTGGCCACCGACCTCGAGGTCTCGCCGGCGCTGGCGGCGGCGGCCGGCGGGTCGCTGGAGGTGCGGCGCCACGACGTCGCGCGCGAGCCGCCCCCCGGCGACGC
>DASZVW010000988.1:0-5539 GCA_035546895.1 Polyangia bacterium | reverse complement strand
CGGGGCGGAGCCCGCCGCCGACGTCGCGGAGATCGATCTCTTCGTGTCGGCCACCGATTTCTACGGCCTGCGGGCGCCGCTGGTCCTCTCCGACAAGGTGATCGACGAGCCGATCCACCGCAAGAGCTTTCATTTCCGATTCTGGCAGCCCGGCGGGCAGGCGCCGCAAGAGAACGACTTCGGGCGCGACGTGAACCCGATGCTGGCGTTCGCGGCGCGCTGCACGGCGTCCTTTCCGGCGGCCTTCGCCCCCTTCAAGCTGAAAGACGTCGACGCCACGCTGGAGAACCACTCGGCCTACGCGGGGGAGCGGGGGAAGAGGCTCGGCTCGGCGAACACCGACTGGAAGCGGCGGTTCTTCCCGGAGTACGACGACGCCTACGCCGATCGGTACTTCGTCGACGGGGGCTATCTCGACAACAAGCCGTTCGATCTGGCGCTGCGCGCGCTCACCAACCGGCACCACGTCCTGCTCCCCAACGAGCGCGTGCTCCTCTACATCGAGCCCGATCCGGAGCGCTCGGGGGGCGACGCGAAGACCGCGCGCCCCGACGTCGTCGCGGCGCTGCTGGCGGTGGACAGCTTGCCCAGGAGCGAGCCCATCCGCAGCGAGATCGACGAGATCGCGGCGCGCAACCTCGTCTACAAGCGGGCCTCGTTGTTGACGGCGGGGATCGAGGAGGACGTCGTCAAGGGGGGGAGCGCGCGGCAGACGGTCCGCGCCGCGACGAGCTGGGCCCAGCAGGATCTGGCCGACCTGATCAAAGAGCGCGGGCTGGCCTACGGCGGCTACCACCGGCTGAAGATCGCGCGGATCACGGACTGGTTGGCCGACTGTCTGCAAAGCGCCCCCTGCACGGTCGCGGTCCCGCCCGCCAGGTCGAGACAGATGGTTCAACAATGGCGCCGGGCCACCTACGTCCGCTATCGCGACGGCGCGCGGTGGACCGAGAACCGCCTGCTCATCGATCTCGACGTCGCCTACCGGCTGCGCCGGATCGAGATGGTCCGGATCAAGCTGAGCGAGATCCTCAGCTCGCCCGCCGGCGCGGACAAGATCTTCGCCCTCACCAGGATCGGGACGCCGCCGGCGGGGGCGAGCGGCTGGGAAGACGCGCGCCCGGCGCTGCTCGACCTGCAGCGACGCCTGCAGGAGGTCCACCAGCGGCTGCTCTCTCTCAACGAGGACTGCCTGAAGCTCGCGGCGCTCACGCCCGCGATGGCCGCCGCCGTCGCCGCGTTCGCGGCCGGGCCTGACGACGCGACCGCCGGCGCGCTGCTCCGGACCATGGCGGACGCGGTCGCCGCGCGGCTGACCACCATCAGCGAGTCCTGCCGGGGCCTCCTGGAGCCGGCGCCCGAGAACCCCGGCAGCTACCTGGAGGCCGCGCGCCACGCGCTCCGTCACTTCTACACGCACTACGACGACTTCGACATGGTCGGGTTCCCCATGCTGTACTGCCTCGGGACCGACGAGCTGCGTCCGGTGAGCGTCTCGCGCGTCAGCGCGGCCGACACCACGCTGGCCGGCGAGCTGAAGGCGCAAAAGCTGGCCGGCGTGAAGCTGGGGCACTTCGGCGCCTTCCTCGATCCGGACTGGCGCGCGCACGACATCCTCTGGGGCCGGCTCGACGGCGCGGAGCGGATCATCGCGGCGTTGACCGCCAAGGCGCCGCCCGAGATCGGCGACAGGCGCGCCGAGCTCATGGACGCCGCCTTCGCCGCCGTGCTCCGCGAGGCCCCGGGCGCCGCGCCGGCGCCGCCCACCTCGCGGGCGGCGATCGCGGAGCAGGCGCGGCGACTGACGGAGAACGAGGCGCTCGCGCCCGCGACCACCCTGGCGCTGCTCGGGCGCAGCACCGCCATCGTGCGCCGGCTGCTGGGGAACGTCGCCGAGCAGCGCGGGCTCGAGAAGAACGTCGCCGTCGCCTGGCTCCTCCGCCTGCTGGCCGTGATCTGGGGGGTGGTGGAGCTGGCGATCCCCAAGAGCGTGGGCCAGGTCCTGCTCCGGTACTGGCTGCAGCTGGTGACGCTGTCCGGGTTCCTGCTGGTGGGGATCGGTTTCGTGTTCAAGCTCTCCCAGGAGGAGAGGATCGGCGGGCTCTTGATCGTGGCGGCGGTGGCGGCGAGGCTGTCGGCGGCGGCCTTGACGGCGATCGTCGAACGCCGCCCCGAACGTTCCCGCAGGTCCTGGCTGGGCCTCGCGGGCGTCGTGGCCGTCGCGGCGGGTGCGGGGATCCTGTGGGCGGTCGGCGGGAACGCCCAGGCGCACATCACCGGCGGCTACCAGATGATCGATCTCGAGCTCGCGCGGAGCTCGGCCAGGTTGACGGCGATCCTCGCCGGCTGCGGCCCCGACTGTGTGCAGGGCGTATACCGGGCGATCGTCTGGGACTGGCTCGTGATCGTCGGTTATTTGTCGGGGCTGGTCGGCTTTTCGCTGGTGAACCTGGCCTGGTTTCGCCGGGCGCGATGGCGCGGCGCCGAGTTGATCGCCAAGGGCGCCGCGCTGGCGGTGGGCGTCGCGGCGGCGTGCGACGGGCTCGAGAACGCCGGCATCTGGCTCTCGCTGCAGCTCGCGTCGCGGTTTCCGGACGGCGGCTTCCCGGCGTCGATCGTCCCCGCTCTGACGTTCGGGTTCTCGACCCTGAAGTGGGGGCTGCTGTTCGCCGCGCTCGCTTTCAACCTGGGAGCGGCGGTGGCCGGCATCGGCCTGTTCGTCGCGCGGCTCGTCTCGCGTGTCAGAGGCCCCGGCCGCCAACCGCCCGCGGCCGTCGTCGCGCCGCCGCAAAGTTGAGCCCCCGGATGGATCGTTCACGATCAGCTTCGGCGGAGAAGGCTCGCAGGCGCCTGCTCGGCGTGGCGATCCTGGCGCTGCTCACCTCTTGCTATTCGTGGGTCGGCCGGTACCAGACGATCGACGGGAGGGTCCCCACGGCCACGCAGCCGTATGTCGATTGGACCGGCCGCCGGTTCTGGTACGTCGACATCAGCGCGCGGAACGAAGGCGGGACGACCGAGGGCGCCCCGACCGGCGCTGCGCCATCGAAGTTGGCCGCTCGCCGCGAGGACTACGTCCGCGATCTGTTCAAGTGTGCGCCGCCCGCGCCGGTCATCGCGCCGTTCGCCGGGCTGACGGCGCTCGAGCGCCCGGGCGGCCCGCGCGTCGACCTGGACGGCGCGACCAAGGGCGCGCTGGTGTTCCGGATCGGGTTCATCAGCGACGTCCACATCCGCCAGCCCTCGGTCAAGCTGTTCAGCGACGAGGTCAGCCGGAGCCTCGACTACCTCATCAACTCGTTCGAGCGGAACGGATACCAGGAGGCCTTCCAGACGGCGGTGTTCGCGGCGACGGTCGCCGCCTTCAACCAGCTCTCGTCAGACGACAAACCTCGCCTGATCGTCAACACGGGGGACGCGACCGACGCCGGGACCATCGAGGAGGCCTACGACTTCGCGAGCGTGATGCATCACCTGCGCTACCCGATGCTCTACGCGATCGGCAACCACGACGACGCCATCTTCGGGAACTACAAAGATGACCTCGGGTACACCAAGGACGCCGGACCGACGTTCTATCCAGTCGGCCAGAAGGCGCGGTTCCTCGAGTTCTTCAACCAGGTGCCGACGATCGCCGGGTTCAACGAGCAGCGCATCCCGCTCCCCGTCGACTACCCGTCCGATCAGATCAACAGGCGCTGGGGCGTCCTGGACTTCAAGCGGGAGAACGATCCGGTCGCCGAGGCGGAACATCCCGCCAACCTCTGCGCGCCCGTCGCGCCGACCACCGGCGGCGCGGCCCCGGCACCTCCCTGCCAGAAGGTGACCCGCTGCAGCGGCTTCGATCTGGATCCGACCGTCCCCGTGGTGCCCGGGCAGTGGCCGCGCTGTGACAAGTCCAGGGGATACTACTCGGTGGTCGTCCCCGGCTCCGATCGCGACCCGCAGGCCCCGGCGACGAAGGTGCAGCTGATCGCGCTGAACACGACGCGTGAGCAGAGCTGGGGGCAGGGGGCGGCCCTCGACGACGATCAACGGAAGTGGCTCGACGGCGAGCTGCGAAAGGACGCCACCGTCACCATCCTCTTCATGCACCACCGCCCATCCGAGGTCCCGGGGTTGATGCCCGTCCTGAACGCGAACGCGTGGAGGCGGCCGATGGTCGTGCTGTCGGCCCACGACCACTCGTACACGACCGCCTGGCTGGGGCACCTCTGGGAGCTGAACACGGGCTCCCTCGAGGAGTTTCCGCAGTGGGGCCAGCTGGTGGAGATCCGCAAGAGCGGCGGCCGCTACTACCTCAACGCGAGGACCATCCGGCCGCAGCTCCCCGTGCTCGCGAATCCGCCGGACGTGACCGGCATCGGCGTGCCGGCGGGCACGTACCCCGACTACTGGGACACCTCGGGCGCGATCGATCTGGGGCCCCTCGATCTCCGCGGAAACCCGGACGCGATCAGCAGCCGCGCCGCGCGTCTGCTCAAGACGCGCCGTCTCGAGGCCTGGTTCGAGTCCAAGTTCGTCCATTGCGACGAGATCGCCTCCCGCCCCCCTGGCCAGTGTGCGGGTGGATCACCGAACGCGCTCCAGGAGTCGGCCGAGTGCGGATATCTCGGGGCGCTCTACGACCACCTGGTGGTCAACAAGACGCATCAGTCGGGCGCCGCGGCCAGCGGCCAGGCGAACATCGCGATCGACATCTCTCCCTAGCCGGCCTGCCTGACATGCTGTCACTTCACACCGGGCCCCAGAACCGGGGCCCTACACTCCCAGGAGGCAACGAATGGCGGCGGTAGATACTCTGGCGGCGAAGCTGGTGCCTGCTTTCGAAGAGATCCTGAAGCTGCTCTGCGACGACGCGTTCCAGGTCAATCCATCGATAACCGACGCCGGCAACTTTCTCTCCATCGTTCTGGTCGCCACCGTGTCGCCGGCCGACGAGGCCGCCATCCAGGCGCAAGGCGGCGACGCCGCGCTGCTTTCGCTGGCGGCCGCGATGGGGGCCCGCAGCGGTGTCGCCGCCGTCGCCTTCCAGTTCGAGTAGGCGCTCCGCGCCAGATTGACGAGAACCTCGGCGAGACCCTCGGCTTCTGGTCCCGCGCGCCGATGTCGAGCGCGTGTGGGAACAAGCCGGCGCGCACGGCGGGTCCCGATCTCTGGTCGAACTTCCCTGAGCCTCGGCCGAGATGGTGGGTGGTGGCTGTGCGGTCGGTAAGGCTTATCGTGTACAGAAGATGAAGCACGACTACATCCTCGTCGTCGACGACGATGATGCCGTCCGCGATACCGTCGTCGACGTCCTCCAGGACGCGGAGTATCCGGTGCGGGTCGCGCGCGATGGGCAGGAGGCGCTAGATATCCTGCGCCGAGGAACTGGCCGGCCGTGTCTGGTGCTGCTGGACCTGATGATGCCGGGCATGAACGGATGGGACTTTGCTCGCGAGCAGGCGGGGGATCCGGCGCTCGCAAACATTCCGATCTGCTTGGTCACCGCCGTCGGCCGCGCTCAACAGATCCCCCAGAAGGTCGTGGCGGTGAT
>DASZVW010000987.1:0-1635 GCA_035546895.1 Polyangia bacterium | reverse complement strand
CGTGAAAGATCACGCGCGTCATGCCTGCGAGGCGGCGCTGGCGATGCGCCAGACGCTCGACACGCTCAACAGCGATGGCCGCCTCAGCGGCATCGCGATCGGCATCGGCATTTCGACCGGCGACGCGCTGGTGGGCAATATGGGGCTCGAGAGCCGGTTCGACTATTCGGCGATCGGCGACACGGTGAACGTCGCCTCGCGCATCGAGGGGCTCACCAAGGCCGCCGGGAGCGCCATCCTCGCCTCGCAGGCGACGCGCGATCGGGCGGCCGGCCGGCACGCCTTCCGGGCGCTGGCGCCGATGAGCATCCGGGGCAAGCGCGAGCCGATCCCGCTCTACGCGCCCGAGCGCGGCTGAGCGCCCGCCGGCTCGGCCGGCGCGCCGAGCGCGTCAGCGCGCGGCGAGCTGCGCGTCCTCGAGCGTCCCCTGGAAGGCGATCCGGGCCGGGCCGCGCAGGCGCACGCCCGCGTAGTCGGGGGCCACGGTGATCGCCAGCGTGCCGCCCGGCAGGTGGACCGGCGTCTCGACCCCCGGCGCCAGGCGCCCTTCGAGGCA
The DNA here is from genome assembly GCA_035546895.1 of Polyangia bacterium. Lineage (GTDB taxonomy): Bacteria > Myxococcota_A > Polyangia > Fen-1088 > Fen-1088 > JADGRB01. The sequence continues at coordinate 1,079 of DASZVW010000987.1, read as the reverse complement.
GGCGGCCACCACGGTCGCGCAGGCGCCGGTGCCGCAGGCGAGGGTGAGGCCGCTGCCGCGCTCCCAGACGGCCAGGTCGATCTCCTGGCCGCGGACGCGCGCGAACTCGACGTTGGCCCGGCGGGGGAACCTGTCGGCGACCTCCAGGACGGGCCCGTAGCCGGTGGCCAGCGCGCGCAGGTCGTCCTCGCCGTCGACGAAGATGACCGCGTGCGGGTTCCCCATCGAGACGGCGGTGAAGCGAAACTCGCGGTCGCGGGCTCGGATCGGCTCGCGCAGCGCGCGCGCCGCCGGCTCGCCGCCGCCGGGGGCGAGCGGGATCTCGGCGCGGGTGAGGCGCGGGCGCCCCATCTCCTCGGTCACCGTGCGGACGGCGCCGTCGGCGACCTCGAGCAGGCAGGTGAGGACGCCCGCCCCGGTCTCGATCTGCAGCGTCGGCCGCCGCAGGGCGGGGTCCGACTCGTACAGCACCTTGGCCACGCAGCGGAGGCCGTTGCCGCACATCTCCGCCTCGCTGCCGTCGGCGTTGAGCACCCGCATGCGGGCGTCGCCGGTGGCGCTCGGCAGGATGGCCAGGACGCCGTCGGCCCCCACGCCGAAGTGGCGATCGCAGATGGCGCGCACCACCGCCGGATCCTCGGGCGAGGGGCCGCCCGCCCGCGCGCCCGGCCGGCCGGGGCGCAGGTCGACGACCACGAAGTCGTTCCCGGTCCCCTCGGCCTTGACGAATGGAAGCGGCACGCCGCCCCCAGCTTACTCGGTCGCGGGGGCGGGCGCCGCCGGCTTGTCGTCCTTGGGCGCGGGCGCCTCGGGCTTGGCGGGCTCGCCGTCGGCGGGCGGCGGCGCGGCGTGCTTCTTCCGGCGCGGCGCGACCGCCGGCTTGTCGGCGTCGCCTTCGCTCGCCGCGGAGGACTTGGCGGCCTTGGCGTCGGTCTTGGCGGGCTTGGTCTCGGCCTTGCCGGGCTTGGTGGCGGCCTTGACGGGCGCCTCGGGCGCCGCCGGCGCGCTGGTGTCCGAGGCCGGCGCGGCGGGGGCCGTCCCGGCCGCGGCGCCGCCGGCGGTCTTCTGGATGCTCTCGC